>CAZDRD010000120.1:0-1506 GCA_964507945.1 uncultured Candidatus Saccharibacteria bacterium | reverse complement strand
GGGCATCTGACGCACGGCCACCCCGTGACGTTGCCTGCAAAACTCTATAACTTCGTGCGGTACAAAATGAAAGACCCCGACACGGGTGAAATCGATTTCGGCGAGCTTCGTGATATCGCGAAGAAAGAAAAACCGAAAATCATTCTCGCCGGTTTCTCGGCATATTCGCGCGAGCTGCCGTATGCGCTCTTTGTTGAGATCGCGCGCGAAGTGGGTGCGATCGCTGTGGCGGACATGGCGCACATTGCGGGGCTTATCGCGGGCGGTGTCGCGGAGAATCCGTTCGACGCCGGTTTTGACGTGGTGACGACGACGACGCACAAGACTCTGCGCGGTCCGCGCGGCGGTATGATCCTCGTACGTGACAATGAAGAGATCGCCAAGCGTATCGACAAGGCGGTTTTTCCAGGACTCCAAGGCGGTCCGCATATGAACAACATCGCTGCAAAGGCGGTTGCATTTGGCGAGGCACTTACGCCTGCGTTTAAAGAATATGCCGGACAAATTTTGCGCAATGCCAAAGCGATGGAAGTAGCGTTTCGGCAGGGTGGGGTGCGGATGCTCGGGGGCGGCACATCCAACCATCTCATTTTGGCCGATGTCTATGGTTCGCTTGAAGTGACGGGGAAAGAGGCGCAGCATGTGCTCGACGAGGTTGGTATCACCTTAAATAAAAACGTGATCGCCGATGACCCGCGTCCGCCCATGGATCCATCGGGTATTCGCTTCGGCACGCCGGCGATCACGACGCGCGGTTTCAAAGAAGACGATTGCGCACGCGTTGCTGAGCTCATGATCGAGACGCTCAGAAATAAAGATGACGCAAAGAAAAAAGAAAATATAAAACAAGAAGTGCGCGCCCTTGCGGACGCGCATCCAATACCGGAGATGTTCGTGTAGGCTATCCCGTCCGGACCAGGAGGAATTTCTTTTGTGTATCTGGCGTAGTTAAGACGATGATGGCCACTTCCCCGGCCTCAATGCCCATCATTGAGGGCTCCAACTTCGCGGTGTTATCAGATCTCTGGACGACTTCAAAGACTGGGAATAGCTCGGTTAAACCCGGCATTCCTTCGCCCCTTATTCTGGTTACGGAGAATCTTTTTTCTATCTCTCGAGGTTTACCCAGTTTAGGTAGGGCGATGCCGACTGTCTTCGCAATCTCAATACCGGTAACTGACGCATCCAACACGGCGCTGCCGTCTGGGCTTCTGTAAACTTTAAAGACCAAAAAACACTCTGATGAGTATATGGTTGCCTTACCAGTATCCATTTCTTACCTCCATCAAGATGCTGATATTGCACTTAAACATACTTTTTCTATTTCTGCAAGTAGGCCGATATCCGATACACTGAAACGATGCCTTCACAACGTTCTCGGCTTCAGTATCTCACATACAAAGAAGCAGCACGGACCTTAGTGCACCGGCGGCTTGTGGAACTCAACGCGCACTACGGCTTTGTGTATCATCGTGTCGCGATCAAAAACATGACATCGCGGTGGGG
>CAZDRD010000119.1:0-1509 GCA_964507945.1 uncultured Candidatus Saccharibacteria bacterium | reverse complement strand
GCGATATAGAGCGATGTGGTCGAACGATATTCTGGAAGTAGGTTGTGTGTTTCGAGAAAATCACGGATGGTCACGTCGCCCATACCGAACCCCACTGCGGGCAAGGACTCGACGCCAAAGACATCGAGTATGCGGTCGTAGCGCCCACCGCCAAAGAGCGAACGTCTGTTGTCGGGAGACGTATCGAACACTTCAAAGATCGTACCGGTATAATAATCGAAACCGCGCACCATCTCGTGGTCGTGCACGATGTTTGGTATGCCATGCGCGGGCAGGGCATCGAGAAGCGGAAAGAACTGTTGTCCTGCTTGTGTGCCCAGCATAAATTCTTCGATGTTTTGTGAAGTGAAGTGCATCAAGATCGCCATACGTCCCTTGGGGCCTATGATCTCTTCGAGCGCCTGCGCGTACGTTTCTTCGTCCATTTTTGACTTACGGTCGATGAGTCGTATGACGCGCGCGATCTGTTCATCGGTGAGTGTGACACCTTCACTTTTGCATATCGTGGCGATCGTCTCCGGGATGATCGCACGGCTGTTGATGTGAATGGAAAAGTCGGCATCGTCCGCGCCGAAATTTTTCATAATGTCGTACGCAAGGGAAATAGCCTCGATATCGCCGGCGATATTCGATACGCCGAAGAGGTCGCAATTGAGCTGCCAGTGCTCGCGCAGCCGACCGCGTTGCGGCCGTTCATATCTAAACACATTAGGTATCGAGTACAGACGAAGCGGCAACGCAAGCTCGCGGCGCTGTGCGGCAACCATGCGTGCGACCGTCGGTGTCATCTCGGGGCGCAAGGTCACGCGTCGTCCACCGCGATCTTCAAAGGTATAGGTCTGTTCATTGACGATCTCTTCGCTCGACTTGCTTTCGTACAGTTCGGTCGGCTCCAAGATCGAAGCATCGTATTCTTCATAACCATAGCGTTCGGCTACTTCGCGCATCGCTGCAAAGATATAATTGCGCATAGCCATATCTTCGGGATAGAAATCCCGCACGCCCTTGTACGGCTCAGTAGAGAGTTTCGCTTTTTCACTCATACCAGCATAGTAACAGAAAGCGTTCTAAAGTGAAGGAATAAAACTAACTTGACAGGGTTGTTGTTTTATAGTAACTTAAATAAGTAGAAAGGAGGCAAACACATGACCGCCACACTTCTCAAGTTTGTCCGTTACATCAGCATGGAAGAATGGTTTACTCGCGCGAGTGAACCATTAAAAAAGAATGTCGCGCAGGTCCCCACCCAATATTCGGGAGAGGAATTCAAAGAGCAGTACAAGGAGGTCATCGACGCAGGATTCGGGTATTGACCCGTTTTGGGGAAGGGTGGCAGAGTATCTCTAGCCACCCTCGCTTTTTTTGTATACGCTAGATGCATGGAACAAATTTTGAATTTATATAAAGAGCGGGGCGAGACTCCCTTGGCGCGGCTTGAGCGTTTTCGTAAAACACACCCCGAATACAAAAATGTCCCGATGTCCTACGTCGGACGCCTTGACCCCATGG
>CAZDRD010000118.1:0-1623 GCA_964507945.1 uncultured Candidatus Saccharibacteria bacterium | reverse complement strand
TCAGGATAGACGCCGCGCTTATCGCCCAAAACGGACGCGTGGGGAGATTTTACTACGAGACGAGTTGTCCCAATGCCACACGGTCGACGATAACCCTCTGGGGAATGATCGCCACCAATAAGCGGTATGGTTTTGCATATACCAACGGCACGGGGTACACGACGCGCAATCTCTATTATGACGGCAATTTGCTCTACAGCCCACCGCCCAACTTCCCCCTGACATCGGACCAATATCAGCAGCTTATCTGGGAGGAGCGCTGAAGCGACGCGACCATAAAGAGTCGTGGACAAAGGAAAAGGTATGCTGTACTCTCTCATATTATGTGTGAAAATGACCACCTCAAAACTTGGTCGGGATTCGTATAAACAGAAAATAGCAACGAGGTTCTCTAGGCGACTCTAACGACTTCCTATAAGCCAGCCAAAGGAGGACCACATGCTCGTACTTGATTCCGGCCTCACTGTCACGAATACCAACTTCTCGCTCGTTCTTTCTCCCCAACAGGCATCGAGGGTGATCATTGCCGTCCCTCATGACGGATTGATTAGAAATGACTTCAACGGAATATTTCAAGAACGTAAGAATGGAGTGCGAGGTAGAGATGCTCACGTCTGGCCAATTGCAAATGATATCGTGCAACAGGCCTTTCGGTTTGGTGTTGCCATCAGCGCCGTGCGTTTCCTCATGCCACGCGCGTATGTGGACGCTAACCGTGAAATGCCTCAGGATATCAATCTCGATGATGACACCTTGGGACAAACTGCGTTTGATGACCAACGTCTAGCCGGTGTGTACCGGCACTATCACGGCGCACTGTGCCATCTTGTTGAACGGGCGATACAAATGCACGGACCTGGGAACATATTATTCCTTGATCTCCACGGTTTCGCGCGTCAACCAAAAATTGCGCCAGCACAGGGGTACGATTTGATCCTCGGCACAACACATCGGACAACCATTCACTATGGAGCAATTGATAGGCGGTTTGCGCTGTTTATGAGGGAGCGCAGCTATACGGTTTTTCTGCCTGAAGAAAAACCCTCAACTCCCACCGGCGATCCGTTCAGCGCAGGACATACGACCCGGTGGTACGCCAAACAGTATGGCATCAACGCGATGCAGATAGAGACCTTTTCCAACTTCCGAAAAAAAGATGACGGGACACGAGGAAAAAAACTCGCAACCGATATCGCAGAGTTCTTTGCAGTACACTACAAATAGAATGTAGGCCGCTCATGACGTTGCGCCATGAGCGGCCTTTTGTGTTTATATTTTTTTGAAATAAAAAGTCCCTTATCAAAATTTCATGAATATAGTTTATACTGGTATGCATGACCCACGACGAGCCGGTGATATCGGTACGCAACCTCAAGAAATCGTTTGGACAGCTGACCGTGCTTGATGGCATCGAGCTTTCTGTGGCACGCGGCACGATGCTCGCCCTTTTGGGCCCCAACGGCGCGGGCAAAACGACCACCGTGCGTATCTTGAGTACCTTGCTTATGCCCGATGAAGGCGAGGTACGGGTACAAGGATTCGATGTCAGACATGACGCGGATCAAGTACGTCGCAATATCGGACTCACCGGACAATACGCGGCAGTGGATGAATTCCTTTCCG
>CAZDRD010000117.1:0-1627 GCA_964507945.1 uncultured Candidatus Saccharibacteria bacterium | reverse complement strand
GTCCCGAGGTGGTTTCAAGTCCGGGCAGTCGCGTGCGTTCCGGATGCCCTTGCAGGCGCGAGCCGAATTTACGCAAGGTGCGTGTTTCTTCTACAGGAAAATATCCCGCATGCGCCATGGTCGCATAGCGGATAGGTACGATATGGCCGTTTGAAAGTATGAGTCGATCGCGGTCTTCCCATAAGGGATTGCTGGGATCATGACGCAAGATATGAAAATAGAGCGCAGTGAAGATATCGGCCATACCCAACGGCCCCGCAGTATGTCCCGAGCCAGCATCTTCGAGCATATCGATCAAGGTCTGGCGTATTTCGTTTGCCTTCGCTTCAAGTGTTCGCACTTTTTCTTCAGAAATGTACGACATATTATGATGCACTCTCAAGTCGGGTTATGGCTTCACGCACATTGCCACTCGTGAAGATAGCCGAACCGGAAACCAATCGCGTTGCCCCTGCATGCAAGAGTGAGGGGGCGGTTTCTTCATTGACCCCGATGTCAACTCCTATCATACCACTGGGGAAACGCATCCGTATATCTTCGATTTTTCCCACCACACGCGGATCGAGCGCAAGCCCCTGCGCTCCGATCGTGTCGTTACCCATGCATTGGATAAAGTCGATCTGGGGAGTCCATGGTGCAAGCCGTTCGATATCGGTACTCGGTTTGAGTGCGAGGCCGATCTCGACGCCTCGCTCTTTTGCGTGCGTGATGATGTCGTCGAGATGTTCCGTACTTTCGATATGTATGATGAGCGCCACCGCGCCTGCGGCAATCCATGCCTCGATCTTTTCCTCAGGAGCTTTGGTCATGAGGTCGATCTCATAGTCGAGTGCGTCCCAATGCGGTAGGCCATCTTGTTGCTCGACGAGACGTTGCCAGGCCTCGACATCGACACCGTTATACGGCCACGAGGCAGGCGTTTCGGTATATGCGCCATCAAGAACATCGATCTGTACGCGCCGCACGACACCTTTGATCTGACTCGCTTTGGTTGCAAGCTCTTCGTAGGAATTGGGAATAATGGCAGGGATGATGTGAGTCATTTATGGATATTGTTCTATCTTTTTTATACGCCGCACATGACGTTCTTCGCCTGAAAATGCCGTATCGAGCCATGTCTGTATCGCTTCGCGAGCATCGTCTTCGTTTAAAAACCGCGCTCCAAGCGAAAGGATATTCGCATCGTTATGTTCACGCGAAAGCGCAATGAGATTGAGCTCGCTGGTCTCCGGCATGCCGTAAAAAACAATCGCACGCACATGAGGGAAACGGTTGGCGACGATCGCTTCACCTTGCCCCGACCCACCCAGAATGATCGCGCGAGCAGCGTCAGGATTTTTTGAAACTTCTGCTGCAGCTTTGGAAATGAAATCGGGATAATCATCGTTTGTATCGAGTTCTTCGGCTCCCATGTCTTCGACCTCATAGCCAAGCCCTTCGACAAACGGTACGAGTTTTTCTTTTAGTGCAAAACCTGCGTGGTCTGAAGCAAAAAATATTTTCATATTTTTATAGTAGCAAATAATCCCTGTGCTCGCACGGCCAGTATGTGGTCAAATACGGATACTTATAGGTCAGTTTTTCGCAACGTAACAGGATTCATAGTTTATATTGTTACCGTCGAACC
>CAZDRD010000116.1:0-1631 GCA_964507945.1 uncultured Candidatus Saccharibacteria bacterium | reverse complement strand
GCAAACCAAAAATCCCTTTCAACTTTTTGGCGGCTTCCCCCTGCACCCCCATCCGCTTTTTGAAGGTAAGGGATTTTTGGTTTTGCTGCGTGCGCAGCGGTAGCGGAGCACGCGCCCGAGGCACAATCAAACTCCAATGCGTACGCAGAAGTACCGAATCACCACGCGCTCGGCGCGTGGCAGGTCAATCGCTTCGCGATTGGAAATAGGTTCGAGCTTGGTAGAATAGAGACACAAAAAAAGAAAAGCTCCGCGCGAGGCGGGGCTTTCAGGTTGTTACGATTTTCTCTTGTCTACAGCGTAGGGCCAAATTCGCACTTGCCGATAGAGAGTTTACCTCCAAGCGCCAAGAGGATCATGGTATTTGTGATATAAACCATCACTCCATCCTGTGATAGAGTTAGCATATAATCAAGAATCTCATCAGCGATTCCAAGTTCGGCTCGATCGAGCGGATCGGCATATGGATCCAAACAAGTGAAAGTCAGCCCTCTTGTCGTAAGAAATTCCGATGCATATATCGTAGATCGGTGAACCCATCGCGGCACCTCAGTAGCTTGGGTGATGGTCAGCGGTCTGCGCTCATGCAGCATTGGCAGAATCTCCCCAAACACAGGATCTAATGATCACTGAGAGTATATAATACTACACAACCACTTCCCTTTTTGCACGTGCAAAGCCCGAGGGGCGGCGGCCTTTTTTGACATCAAAGACGTATTCACTACCTTTGAGGTCGACATGCACCGAGCCGCCCTCCATGACACCATGTGAGATGAGCATCGAAGCGACCGGTGTGAGGATCTTGGTCTGGATGAGACGCTTCATCGGTCGAGCGCCGTAGTGGGGGTCGTAACCTTCTTTTGCCAAGTGTTCGAGTACCGCGTCTGACACCGTGAGCGTGATTTCTTTTTGCGCAAGACGTTTGACGACAATGTCTATCTGCATTTTTGCGATGTCGCGAATGATCTCCGGCTTGAGGATATTGAAGATGATGATCTCGTCGAGACGGTTGAGAAACTCGGGCTTGAAGAAGTCTTTGAGTTTTTCGGTCACTTTACTTTTAGCTTGTTCGTACTGCGCTTCATCGCCGGACTCCGCCATAAAGCCGAGACTGCTCATGCGGTCGATGTGTTCGCTGCCGATGTTTGACGTCAGAATGATAATTGTATTTTTGAAGTTGACTTTGCGGCCTTTTGAATCGGTAAGCTGGCCGTTGTCGAGTACTTGGAGCAAGATGTTGAACACTTCCGGATGCGCTTTTTCTACTTCGTCAAACAAGAGAACCGAGTACGGGCGATGACGTACCATTTCGGTGATATTGCCGCCTTCTTCGTAGCCGACATACCCCGCAGGAGCACCGATGATCTTGGCGACCGAATGTCGCTCCATGAATTCGGACATGTCGATGCGGATGAGCGCTTTCTCATCGTCAAACATAAACTGCGCGAGCGCCTTTGAAAGCTCGGTCTTGCCCACGCCGGTCGGCCCCAAAAAGAGGAACGAACCGATGGGGCGATTGGGGTCGGCAATGCCGGTGCGCGAACGACGTACCGCATCGGAAACCTTTTTGACCGCCTCGTCCTGCCCCACGACACGTTTCTTGAGCTCGTCTTCCATGCGAGAAAGTTTTT
>CAZDRD010000115.1:0-1706 GCA_964507945.1 uncultured Candidatus Saccharibacteria bacterium | reverse complement strand
GGTGTTGTTTCGTGTACAGAGGATCTTGAAAGACCGTGATGCGGCCGATGACATATATTCCTTTCTCGTGAAGGGTCGTTATAAAAGACTCCATATCGCGCGCGCCGCAACGGGTCGATTCCCCGTCTTTAAGGATCGGATTCTTGACGGGAAATGCAATACCGCCTGAGAAATCCTTGATATCTATGACGACCGCATTGATCTCGGTTTCGTCAATAAGGTCAACCAATTCTTTGCGGAAACTAGGCGTCCCGACGACGCATTGGGTCATATAGATAGCCTTGAGCGGCTTAGGTGTCGCGATATATTTTTTCTGAGCAAGTGGCGGAAGCGGTGCCGCATCTGAGACAACACGCGCACTTGAGGTCGCGGCGGCATACTCTTTTGAAACATCGTAGGTAGTATCGGCAAGTTGCGGTATGAGGAAATACAAAGCAGCGGCACCCGCAATAACGACCGCAAGCGCAGGCCATACCCAATGCACTGATGATTTATACAGCCTGTTTGATGCGTCGGCTTCGCCGCGATTTGGTGATAGTTGATTCATAACCGACAGTAGGGGGGAGAGGTTCCGAAGTCTGCGTCGGACTTTCTACGTACACAGGATCGTTTTTTGAATGCTGTGACAGCCGCTCGCTCACACGCGTGAGATAATGCCGCAACGACAGTGCTACGAGCATGACCCCGACGCCGAGTGCGACGACGATCGCCATTTTCCATGATGAGGGAATACCCACAAACGGCACAAGGGCGATCGCAAGCCCCAGTATGACAAGAGCAGTATCCTTACGCATAACGCCTAGTATACCGCAAAGTGGCGCGAGTCAAAATACACAGCGACTTGATAGTGACAAATTTTGTAATCCCTTCCGCTCCCTGCCAAGCGACTACGCTACGGGGATCATAAAATCTGCTTTATACAGGAGCAACAAGCACGACAAATTCCCCTTTTTCTTTCTTTGGATGTTCATCAAGCAGACGTAACAGGGCTTCGGGAGTGCCGGTGAGCACTTCTTCGAACTGCTTGGTGAGCTCGCGAGCAAGCGTTACGGTGTGTTCAGGCATAGCAGCTTGCAATTCTTTGAGCAATTTTTTGATACGATGGGTGGATTCATACAAAACGACGGTCCTTTTTGATGCAGAGATCTCTTTTATGAGCGTCTGACGTCCCTTTTTATGCGGCAAAAAACCAAGGAAAAGGAATTCCGATGCAGCGACGCCCGCTATTGAAATGGCGGCCGCAAGCGCACTCGGGCCAGGTATGGCGGCGATCGTGCACCGATCCCCTAACCGCTCTCGAGCAAGCGACACAAGGGCGATACCCGGATCGGAAATCCCCGGCGTCCCCGCATCGCTGACATAGGCGATATGTTTTTCTTCTTCAAGCAATCTGAGGACATGTTCAAATTGCGCCATGCTCGAGCGAGCATGGAGCGACCTGACCGGCGTATGGATTGCGTATCTCATCAGGAGCTTTTTGGTGACGCGAGTGTCCTCGCAGACGATCATGTCGACTTCTTTGAGCACGCGCAATGCGCGAAGCGTGATGTCTTCGAGGTTACCAATCGGTGTTGCGACGATATAGAGCGTGCTCATGATGTTTTTTTCTTAGATTGTTTTTTCTTAAGAAAACGAATGTTGATGCTCGTATGCACCGAAAAATCGCCCGTCCTGCCGCGTTCAATGATGCGGCCTATGACGCGTTT
>CAZDRD010000114.1:0-1760 GCA_964507945.1 uncultured Candidatus Saccharibacteria bacterium | reverse complement strand
CCTATTTTGTCCGACATACCGTAGCGTGTGACCATGTTGCGGGCGAGATTGGTCAACACCTGCAAGTCATTGGAGGCACCCGTCGTCAGGTCGCCAAACACCACACGCTCCGCGACATAGCCGCCGAGTGACATCGCGATATCATCGTAAAATTCCTTGCGCGACTGCATGCGCTTGTCTTCAAATGGAAGCTTGAGCGTGTACCCTGCCGCACGACCGCGGGAAATGACCGAGATCTTGTGTACCGGATCGGTGTTGGGAAGCACCGAAGCGACCAGCGCATGCCCTGCTTCGTGATACGCGGTGATCTCTTTTTCTTTTTTAGAAAGTACATGACTCTTGCGCTCGGGACCGAGCATGACTTTTTCGATGGAACGAATAAGGTCGTATTGCGTGATCTTTTTACGATCCTCACGTGCCGCAAGGATGGCCGCTTCATTCATGAGGTTTTGCAGATCGGCACCCGAAAAGCCCGGGGTGCGTTCGGCGATCACATGGAGGTTTACATCTTCGCCAAGGGGTTTTTTACGCGCATGGATACCCAGTATCGCTTCGCGGTCGGCACGATCGGGCAGATCAATGACGACACGACGATCGAAACGTCCCGGACGCAGAAGCGCCGGGTCCAGCACATCGGGCCTGTTGGTCGCCGCCATGATGATGAGCTTTTCGTTGGGCTCGAAGCCGTCCATCTCGACGAGGATCTGGTTGAGCGTTTGTTCACGTTCGTCATTGCCGCCACCAATGCCGGTTCCGCGTACGCGGCCGACCGCGTCGATTTCATCTATAAAAATGATCGCGGGTGCCGATTTTTTTGCCATGCGAAACAGATCACGCACGCGCGATGCGCCGACGCCGACAAACAGCTCGACGAATTCAGAACCGGAGATTGAAAAGAATGGCACGCCCGCCTCACCGGACACGGCACGTGCAAGCAAGGTCTTGCCGGTGCCCGGACCGCCCATGAGAAGCACGCCCTTGGGTATGCGCGCGCCGATGTCTATGAACTTTTTGGGATTTTTAAGGAAATCAACGATCTCGGTGAGTTCTTCTTTCGCTTCTTTGGCACCCGCGACGTCTTTGAATGTAATGCGTTGACCCTGATCTTTGGGGTCTATCATGCGCGCTTTTGACTGACCAAAGGTAAAGGCCTGCATCCCTGCCCCTTTTACCTGCCGCATCAGAAACCACACCAGGATCAAAATGAAAACAAGCGGAAACAGAAATGGTGCCAAGGTCAGAAACCAGAAACGAAAACCTTCTTCATCCTGTATGGTGATCGGCACGTCACGTAATGCTTCGGCAGAGACGCCGTAATTTTTCAGCGACTCCGAAAGTGCCGCACCGGTTTCTTTTTTAGACTCTTTGTTTTGACCGCTCTTGTAGGCGATCTCTACCTGATCGCCGCGGACGACGATATCTTTGACTGCTCCGGCCTCAAGGTCGCGCGCCACTTCCGAGAGCGAGATCGTTACGGTCGCATTGTGTTGCTCGTTAAAGTAGGAAAAAATGCTGATGAGCGCAAAGAACACCAAAAACACCGTGATGAGATTGATCCAAAATTGCCTGCCGGGAGGTGTCGGCGGCTGTGAAGGTTTTTGTTTTTTCTTCTCTTTTTTTTCTTTTTTGTTGTCTCCTTCGTCGAAAAAATCCATATATGCCAGTATACAATATATCTTCGATTCTGTCATGAAAAAGAAAAATCCGTACACCGCTTACGCGATGTCGGATTTTAAGTTTCTCTCGGAACTGCCTGTTTA
>CAZDRD010000113.1:0-1769 GCA_964507945.1 uncultured Candidatus Saccharibacteria bacterium | reverse complement strand
AAGTACTTCTTATTCTGTACTCAAGATGGTGGACGTAGTAAATAATGGGGTAGCTACGGTATCAGATGGGGAAACATCCTTTGAAGTGTCTGTTGACGATATTCATGGGAGAATTTTGAAGTGAGTTCATAGATACGTGGAAACAGAATAAGAAATGAAGCCTCGTAACAATAATAACCTGAAGTTGTGCCACAAAGTGATAACTGTGGATAACTTGCATTGACAAGGTTGACAAAAAAGACTCACTTGACTATACTAGTATTTATCTATCCAGACTGATTGAGTAGAGGGGGCTTCTGGTTTTCATACATCGTTAGTCTTTAGCAATAATCAAATAAGTCACGCGTACGAGGGATAGCGTCCACTCGATCACGAAGTCTTTTTGCCGTTCGTCTTCGGTAAGGGATGTACGTGTCGTGTGGGTTGTCTCTGTGCGTACCATGTGTTATGTCAAACGCACTGCCGCAAAAACACTTCAAGCGCCACCGCGACGCCTTAGTCGAGTCGCCGAATCTCGTCGAGCCGCACCTCACGTCGTTTAATTGGCTGTTGAAAGAAGGTCTCAAGGAGATCTTTCACGAATTTTCTCCCATCAAGGACTATGGCGAGAAAAAATTCGAACTGCATTTCGTGCGCCATGAACTCGGCGAGCCAAAATATGACGAGTATTATGCCAAAGAAAATCTACTCACCTATGAAGCGCCCCTCAAGGTGATCGTCAAGCTCAAGAACAAGACCGTCAATACCGAAAAAGAACAAGAGATCTTTCTTGCCGATTTCCCCGTAATGACGGCGCATGGTACGTTCATCGTCAACGGCGTCGAGCGTGTCATCGTACCGCAGCTTGCGCGTTCCTCCGGCGTATTTTTTACTGCAAACGACGTTCGTGGCCGTCTGTATTTTGGTGCAAAGGTGATACCGGCTCGTGGTGCATGGATCGAGATCGAATCCGAACCAGACGGCGCGATCTATGTGCGTATTGATCGCAAGCGCAAGTTTCCCGCGACGTCGCTGTTGCGCATTCTCGGTGCTTCGTTTGATCGGGACATGCTCGATCTTATAAAAAATGTGCCGCATGGCCAGGACTGCATCAAAGTGACGCTCGAAAAAGATCAGGCAAAGACGGTAGACGAATCATTCATCGAGATCTATCGTCGTTTGCGCGAGGGTGATGTCACGACTGCAGAAAATGCCCGCGAATACGTCGAGTCCCTTTTGGGCACCAGCCGCTATGACATATCTGAAGTGGGACGGCATCGTTTCAACCAGCGTTTCGATAAAGTCATGGACAAGGCGGAGCTTGAACGACGTACGGTATCGCTCGACGACGTTGTGACGATCCTCGGACATATCATCACGCAAAACAACACGTCCGGCGCGCTTCCTGACGATATCGATCACCTCGGTTTTCGTCGCGTGCGCTATGTCGGCGAGATGCTTCAGCAGCGTATCCGCATCGGCGTCTCGCGCATGAAGCGCAATATCCAAGATCGCATGTCCACCGTCGAGCCCGAGACGACGACGCCCGTTTCGTTCATCAATCCGCGACCGCTCCAGGCATCCATCAAAGAATTTTTCACGACCAACCAGCTCTCGCAATTCATGCAGCAGCAGAACATGCTCACCGAACTTGAGCATCTGCGGCTCTTTTCCGCACTCGGTCCGGGAGGGCTTACACGCGAGCGAGCGGGGTTTGAAGTGCGCGACGTGCACCCGAGCCATTACGGTCGTCTCTGTCCCATCCACACGCCGGAAGGTCCCAACATCGG
>CAZDRD010000112.1:0-1812 GCA_964507945.1 uncultured Candidatus Saccharibacteria bacterium | reverse complement strand
CCACACCGAAAGCTGCGGTGTGCCGAAAAAAACAATGGATGCGTCTTTCATACCTCGAGTATACGCGAGGCGCGAAAAAAGGGAAGGGCATATGGCAGTGTAAGAATGGCCCAACTGAGCCGTCTACTGCAGTAGAAGCAAGTATGCAATCTCGATGCACCTCTCGTTGAAGTACATCAAGATTACATGTTTGTGTCGGTACACTACTAGGACTCACAGGAGGAGTTTCTGATGTTTGTCAATAAAGGTAAGGTAGTCATCATCGCCCCGCTCTCCGGTCGGTACCCCGACGTTGAGCAGGATCTCTACCTACTCGCTTTACGTTTTGTAAGGTTGGGTAAGGAAGTGCTTCTGCTCGGCTGCTCTCAGCCGCCGCAGGATGTGGACGGGTTGCTATATATCAATCCACTTGGCAACAGGCAGCCGGAGGATGTGTGCACCCTTTTGCATGAGGGAAAGGGGGCAGAGATCGTCGGAGTCATACTCGATGCGATTAACCGATTTGCTCCCGATTTCGATCATGTGATTAACGGAGCCGGTTCCCGAGTAGCAGCATATCTAGTGTTACCCTTATACCGTAAGCATCTCATGGATCGAAGGCGTGGCCATATCGATTCGATCGTTCGTTTCGAATCGCGCGAAGAAGAAGAAAAGGCCGTTGAGCTTTGGGCTGAGGTGATCTCCCAAACAGAACATCCTGGTGTAGCCCACCGTCTTGTTTGGCGGAGCGTTTATCAGCGCCTCTTGCTGGAAGAGTTGGCAACAAAACACAAAACCGCTCTCGTTCCTTTTCATGAGTTGCTTGCCGCTTAACCCCTGCTTAACGACACCGTTCTTTCCCTAAAAACTCAAGACCCATCGGAGGATGGGTCTTGTTGCTATTTCAGTATTACATTTCTGCCAAAAGGGTGGCGGCGGTCCAGGCTTGGACTTGGCATGCTCGTTGGCGGCTTTCGCTTGAACCTTGGGTGAGTGCGCCGTCGATGACCGTGACCAGCTCGATGGGGGTGCCGAACGTGCGAATCGCATGCGCGATCGCGACGCGGATCTTGGCAGCTTCTTTTGTAAAACCGAACTGTTCCATGCCTTCGGCGATCATACCCGAGTCGTGCGGCCAGATGGAACCATTGTGATAACCTTGAGGATCATAATGTCGTGACAGGATAGAAAGTGTGCGTATGCCTGCAAGTGGTTCATACAGATCGTCTTGCATGAGGCGATGCACCAGAAGGGGAATGTGTTCTTGATGTAAAATACAATCCGGAACGATTGCACCTTGTTCGCGCACATATGCCCAAAGCACATGGCCCATTGAAGAGCGCACCGCTTCGACGGCTTTGCCTGCACCGTCTATGGCGCTTGCCAGAAAGAATTTTTCACCGACACTTTTTACATACGACGTGTTGAATTTCTTTTTTAGCGCGTCTGCGCGGTAGGTAAGCGACTCTGCAAAGGTCTCGTCTTCTTCTTTTAAAATAGATGCCCACATCCGCAATGCCGCATAGGTGTATGCCTGCACTTCGACGGGAGCGATAGGAAATATGACCGCAGTACCGTCTTCATGAAAGAGCGACTCCTTGCTGTCCATCCAGCTTTGCACGATGAGGCCGCCGTGTGTGCGGTCGGGATGCATCTGGTAATCTATGAAGCCGTCGCCGTTTGCGTCGCCAAAGTCTGCAAGCCATGCAAACGCTGCGCGAACATGCGGCGCGATATGCATCTGAAATTCGATATCAGCGGGCGCAAGGGCGATATACCGCGCGGTCGCCATCAAAAAAAGCGGGGTACTGTCCACGCTGTCATAGTTGCGCA
>CAZDRD010000111.1:0-1835 GCA_964507945.1 uncultured Candidatus Saccharibacteria bacterium | reverse complement strand
GGGCTTTTATTTTTTCCACACCAGTTTTGAAAAATCTGAAAAAATTTTTATAGAGATGGAGTATACTAAAGAGTACGCAGCAGCATTTTTATTATACAAGCTGCACTTTTACATATGGATGAAAACAACATAGTTATTTGGTACAAGGATCTGACGATCGCCGATGTGCCCAAAGTCGGCGGCAAGAACGCGGCGCTCGGCGAGATGGTGGGGACGCTCGTACCGCTTGGGGTCAATGTTCCCAACGGTTTTGCGATCACGGCCGACGCATACAACTATTTTATTGATACGTCAGGGTTACGTAGTCAGATCAGTGACATTTTGAAAGATCTGAACACGGCCGACATGAATGACTTGTCCACACGAGGTGAGCAGGTGCGCAATCTCATATTGAATGCAACCATACCCGAGGCTATCGCGAACAAAGTGCGCGAGTCGTATCGTGCACTTGTGGAGGAGGGTGGTAGTCAGGATGTCGCGGTGCGCTCGTCGGCAACTGCCGAAGACTTGCCGGGTGCGTCGTTTGCCGGACAGCAGGAGACGTATCTCAATGTCGTTGGCGAAGAAGAAGTGCTCATTGCCGTCAAGAAATGCATCGCATCGTTGTTTACCAATCGCGCGATCTCGTATCGTCATGACAAGGGTTTCAGTAATGCCGACGTGGCGTTGTCGGTTGGCGTACAGAAAATGGTGCGCAGCGACCTCGCGGTCAGCGGCGTCATGTTTTCCATCGACACGGAAACCGGTTTTGATAAAGTCGTGGTCATTGAAGGCTCGTACGGTCTGGGCGAAATGGTGGTGCAGGGAAAGGTCACGCCTGATTCGTACACCGTTTTTAAACCATCGCTTGAAAAAGGACTCAAGGCCGTCATCGCAAAAGATATCGGCAAGAAAGACGTCAAAATGGTGTATGGAGAAAAGGGCGGCGTCATTGTCGATGTACCCCTTGAGGATCGCGAGCGTTTTTGCCTGACCGATGACGAAGTACTACAGCTTGCGAAATGGGCGCTTGTGATCGAAAAGCATTTTTCAGAAAAACATGGACATTATCAACCGATGGACATGGAGTGGGCCAAGGACGGCAATTCGGGACAGCTCTTTATCGTGCAGGCGCGCCCTGAGACCGTCATGTCGACCGCCGATAAAAACGTCTTTACCGAATACGTCCTCAAGGGAAAAAGCGACGTCATCACCAAAGGTACCGCGGTGGGTACCAAGATCGCGACCGGCACGGTGCGCGTGATACGCGACGTCAAGCATATCGGCACGTTTCAAGCGGGCGAGATACTGGTGACCGAGATCACCGACCCGGATTGGGAGCCGATCATGAAAATCGCTTCGGCGATCGTCACCGACAAAGGCGGCCGCACGAGCCATGCCGCGATCGTCTCGCGCGAGCTGGGTATACCATGCATCGTGGGTACCGAAAATGCGACGCAAGTCCTCCAAGGCGGCGAGCAGGTGACGGTAGATTGTTCGTCGGGACTTACGGGCGTCATCTACAAAGACATCCTGCCATTTGAAAAAGTAGAGCATCGCCTCGACAATCTCCCCGAACTCAAGACCAAGATCATGGTCAACATCGGTTCTCCCGAAGAAGCGTTCAAAAATCATTACCTGCCGGTCAAAGGCGTGGGACTTGGTAGGCTTGAGTTCATCATCAACTCGCACATTCGCGTACACCCCAATGCGCTCATCGAATATGAAGCGCTGAAAAATTCCGGGGATCCGCACAAGCTCGATATCGTGCGGCAGATCGACGAACTCACGCATGGCTACACCGACAAATCGCAGTTTTACGTCGACGAGCTTGCGGAAGGCATCGCAAAGATCGC
>CAZDRD010000110.1:0-1847 GCA_964507945.1 uncultured Candidatus Saccharibacteria bacterium | reverse complement strand
CTGCATTGACCGCGGGAGACATCAACGCGACAAGCGGTCTGTCGCCTTCCTCGCTCAAAGGACTTGCTTCACTGCATACCGTAACGGTTCATCACGCACCACTGCCGCGCGTGTTTGGCGTTTTCTTCAATCAAAATAAAGTCGAGTCATTTCAGGCGCCGGAAGTCCGCAAAGCGCTTGCCCTCGTCACACCCAAAGACACCATCGTGCAAGATGTCCTGGGCGGCTATGGTACGACGCTCGACGGCCCCTTGCCGCCGGGTATCATCGACGTTTCGACGAGCACCGGCATGACCGCTTCATCTTCATTGGCGCAGGCACAAAAGCTGCTTACCGACGCCGATTGGAAGCAAAATGAAACGACGCGGGTCTGGGAAAAAAATACCGATAAAGGCAAAGTGACACTCTCTTTTACCCTCTCGACCACTAACGTCCCCGAACTCAAAGCCGCAGCGGAGCGCATCGCAGAGAGTTGGCGTACCTTTGGCGCTGCGGTCGAGCTCAAAGTTTTCGAACCGACCGACCTGACGCAAAATATCATTCGTCCGCGGCGCTACGACGCGCTCCTGTTTGGCGAAGTCATCGGTCGCGAGCCCGACCTTTATGCATTTTGGCACTCATCGCAAAGGAACGATCCGGGCCTCAACATCGCGATGTACACCAATATCGCAACCGACAAGCTGCTTGAGACTGCGCGTACGACCCTCTCGGCGGAAAAACGTGTGGCGCTCTACGCAGACTTCGACACATCCATCAAAGCGGAAACCCCTGCCGTCTTTTTGTATTCTCCTGATTTGGTCTATCTCCTCCCCTCCGATATTCAAAATGTCTCACTTGCGCGCATCACGACACCCGAAGAACGCTTCCAAAACGTCCAAGAATGGTATGCCGCCACCGACCGTGTCTGGCCGTTTGTAAAAAAATTACTGGAGTAATCATCGCGACACAAGGCCCCATCGCTGCTTGTCTCGCTCCACCAGGCCATCCTTTTGTAGACGTTCAAGCTGTAAAGCGATGCGGCTGCGTTCATGTCCCGTCGCTTTGGCAAGCGCGGTGAGTGTCATGGTCGCGCGCACTTGTTGCGTAAGCGCTCGTACGATCGCGCCGCGGATCTCGCGATCGGAGCCTTTGAATTTCGACTGTTTTTTATAACCGATACGTTTTTCATTGAGCCGCACGCCTGAGGTTTTCAGATATGCGCCGTAATCCATGAGTGCCCAAAACCACTGACGCGGTTTTTCCTTGTCCATCGTCTTCTCGATGAGCTCTGCGATTTCCGCATCACGAACGTCTGCACGATCGTTGAAAAAATGATGCAGATATACCGTACGGATGTTGGTCTCGATGCATACCGCCGGTCTGTTGAACGCAAACGCAAGCACGGCGGCAGCGGTATACGGTCCGATCCCGGGCAATCCGACCAGAAGTTTCGCATCGTTGGGAATTTTCCCGTCATGCTCACGCGTTATTGATTCCATCGCGCGCTTGAGGGCCACGCCGCGACGATTGTAACCGAGCCCTTGCCAGACCGACAACACGTCGTGCACGGATGCATTCGCAAGCGTGCGTGGCGTAGGAAACTTTTTCAAAAACAGTTCATACTTTGGAATGACGCGCGCGACTTGGGTCTGTTGGAGCATCACTTCGGAGACGAGGATTTTGTATGGATCACACGTCTTGCGCCACGGCAAGTCGTGCCGGCCGTGTCTGGCATAAAAGCGCCAGACCAACAAGCGAAACGCTCGCACGGATGGTGGTGGCGAGTTAGTCAGCGCGTGCATCAGGCGCATCAGTTGCGGGCGCGGCATAGACGGTTTCCGGTTCAAGCGGAATGATGAAAATGGCGA
>CAZDRD010000109.1:0-1898 GCA_964507945.1 uncultured Candidatus Saccharibacteria bacterium | reverse complement strand
ACGTCTTTCTCGATCTTTTCAAGCGGCTGGCCGCTCGCTTTGGCGAGGATCTTGTTGAGACGGTCGCGGGTGGCCAAGATGTGTTTCGCGGTGATCTCGATGTCGGCTGCCTGTCCCTGGACGCCGCCCCATGGTTGGTGGATCATCACTTCGGCATTGGGAAGGGTATGGCGCTTTCCTTTCGCGCCAGCAGCGAGGATCACTGAAGCCATCGAAGCGGCCATACCCACACACACCGTACTCACGTCAGGCTTGATGTAGTTCATCGTGTCGAGGATGGCAAGGCCGGCTGTGACCGAGCCGCCCGGTGAGTTGATATATAGCTGAATATCTTTTTTCGGATCTTCCGCGGTTAAAAACAAAAGCTGTGCAATGACGATGTTAGCGACCGTGTCTTCGATCGGGCCGCCTAAAAAGACGATGCGTTCACGCAACAGACGGGAATAAATATCGTACGCCCGCTCACCGTAATTTGACTTTTCGATAACTGTGGGAATAAGTACCATATATTTATTGAGTTAGGGCATTATTATACTACAAAATCTCAATAAAAAAAGATGGGCCAGCTTGCGGCTGGCCCGAGGCGCTCTTGAGGGAAGGGAGAACTCCGGATGAAAATTCCATCCAAACGCCCGGGTGAGGCGTCCACTGGCTACAATATATCAAGATGTTTTTTCTGTCAAATGTTTCTGTTTCACCTCCAATTTTCCTTCCAAAAACCGAAATACCTCTTCGTTGGTGAGCATCGCTTCGACATAGGTACGCATGCCCTCGGGGTCGGCTTCTTTATGATACGCGAGCAGATGCTCGGTTTCAAGTTCGACTTTTTTAGGATCGGCGTGCAGGTCTTGCACTTTTGCGATGGCGGTCAAAAGCAAGTCTATTTTTGCACGTTTCTCGGCTTCGGGTCGCCATTCGGCGTGGAGTTTGTCTTCGGTGATCGTGTTTTTTTCGAGGTACTCCTCAAGCGTCAATCCCATACGTGACAGCGTGTTCTTGAATTCGATGAGCATCTTGTTGAGTTCGTGGTCGGTAAAAAGCGCGGGGACGGTAACTTTTGTCTTTTCGAGTATCGCCTCAACGATACCAAGCCGCAGTTTCTCGCGTTCCTGGTTCTCTTTCTCGCGCTGCATCTGTTCACGTAGGACTTTTTTGAAATCCTCTACTGTTTTGAAAGGTCCAAACAAACCAACTGTTTCATCAGTCAAGGGCGGCAGTTCGCTGTCGGGAATGTCTGGATGTTCATGCGGCTCATTGGCTTCTTCTGCATCCTCGTGGCGATGTTGTTCGTATTGTGCTGCGCGACGGCGTAGCTCAAGTACTGCTTTTTCAAGTTCCTCGTCAGAAACTACTGCTTTGCTTGGGTCAGAAAATTTTTCGCGTACGGTTTTTGCGAGTGCTGCATAGTCCGGTAAGTCAAACTTTGGCATGATCGCCGAAGTGATCGTAAAGCCGATAGGATTTCCTGCCGCGAGTTTGGTGATCGTCACCGCCGGGCGTCCCACTACATCAAGTGTTCGGTCAGCGACAATGGCGGCATATGCCTGCGAGATCGCACGCTCGGCCGTTTCATGCATGATCTCGTGCTCGCCGAGGTGGCGCACCAGAACATCGTCGGGCACGTGACCTTTACGAAAGCCTTGCACGGAGACCTCGCGCCCCAGCGCAGCAATGGTTTTCTTGCGGAATTTTGCCACAACCTCCTCGGGTATTTCAGCTTTGATCTCGATCTCTGAGCCTTCTTTTTCCTCAATGACGAGATCCTGATACGGTGTTTCTTTGTCGTTCATGATGCAACGAGTCTACCGCGTTTTGCGCGATTTGCAAAATACACAAATTATAAACAAATATTTCATTGACGAAATAGGTTGGAACGATTACGCTGGTGGTGGAGATGC
>CAZDRD010000108.1:0-1914 GCA_964507945.1 uncultured Candidatus Saccharibacteria bacterium | reverse complement strand
CGGCAGGCAGGAACGAGCGCATGATATCAAATGCGCGTGCATTGATCGCCTTGTCGTAGACGGTTTCTTTTTCGTCCGCGCCACGCGGGAAACGCTCTTTGAGCGCGGGCACGAGCACATCAAGACCGTGTAGGTAAAACGTTCGCCATGCTTCGAGTATTGCTTCGCCTTCTTTCGTGCCGAGTGGGTTGATGAATCGTTGCGAGCTAAAATCAACGTACCGCGTCGATGCTTCTTGTCCGGAGTAGAGTGGCCAATCCTGGATGGCTTTTGCAACAAGCATCGAGACGCCTTCGACGAATACCGTTGTGGTGCCGCAGTCGCCGATCGACTTGTGGCCATAGCCGACGTAGTACGTCGACATAAATTTTTCATGGCCTTTTTGCGCGAGTACTTCCAAGTGTGCTCTGATGCCGCCGGTCGAACGCGAATGTAGGGCCTGTAGCATTGCCACAGCTTCCGAAGGAATAGTCGCGCCGGTGTTGAGCACGAGCACAAAACCACCGTCTCCGAGCTCTAAGCGCGTATGCTCAAGTGCCGAAAGGGAATCCATATCGTTTGTCTCCATATTGTCCTATAGTCTAGCACTAGTTATATAGGTGCGTCGACGCTGACGCAAGTATTGCCGCATCCTGATTTTCGTTATACTGAAGCATATGAAGCAAGTGACAAAAAAGAGAGTCAAAACGGTCAAAGGTAAACTCATCGTTATCGACGGGATTGACGGCTCGGGTAAAGCGACACAGGCGGCGCTTTTGACAGCGCGTTTAAAAAAAGAGGGGGTGTCGGTAAAGACAATAGATTTTCCACAATATACAAAAAATTTTTTCGGTAGACTTCTGCGAGAGTGTCTCGACAACAAACATGGCGACTTTTTGCATCTCGATCCGCGTATCGTATCGCTCCTATATGCAGCTGATCGTTTCGAATCGAGTGCACAGATACTCTCTTGGCTCAGTGAAGGATACATAATCATAGCTGATCGCTACACCAGCGCAAATCAAATTCATCAGGGAAGCAAAATCAAAAATGCAAAAGAACGTAAACAGTTTTTAGACTGGCTCGACCGAATGGAACATAATATTTTGGGAATACCACGCCCTGACCTAGTCGTTTTTCTCCATGTGCCGGTGATGGTAAGTCAGACTCTTATCAGGAGTCGGATAAAAGATGCTGCCGAATCAAATGTGGCGCACCAGGAACAAGCGCTCAAGAGTGCGATTAGTCTTATCAAGAGAGGAAAAAATTGGAAAAAAGTCGAATGCGCAAAAGGTGGCGCGATAATTCCGAAAGAAGTGATTCATGAAAAAGTTTTTTCGATAGTAAAAAAGGAATTGGGCATATGAATATCAAAATCAAACGCATACGCAGTGAAGTGCCGCTGCCAAACATCACTCATGACGGTGATGCGGGGTTTGATGTGTGTGCAGCAGAGGATTGCATGCTTGCGCCTGCTGTACAGACAAGCGTGCCGACGGGGCTTGCGTTTGCGATTCCGCACGAATACGTGGCACTCGTGTGGGACCGTAGTGGTATGGCGATCAAACACGGTATCAAAACCCTTGGCGGCGTCATTGATGCGGGTTTTCGCGGCGAAGTGCGTATCGGTCTTATTAATCTCACCGACGCGCCGTACGAAATAAGAAAGGGCGACCGCATCGCGCAGGTCCTCATACAAAAAGTCGAATATCCAACATTTGAAGAGGTCGATACACTCGATGAAACTGCTCGAGGGGCACAGGGTTTTGGCAGCACTGGGCGGTGATGTACGGATGCCTGCAAACGTCATACAATACTACAAAAGGGTAACCACATCACCATGATCTAACGCACATACCGGCATTGCATTATCACTTCTCATTATTTTTCATGAGATATGAACGACTACACTTTCGTACACAACCAAGACCCTGA
>CAZDRD010000107.1:0-1925 GCA_964507945.1 uncultured Candidatus Saccharibacteria bacterium | reverse complement strand
CACCACAGGAAGCGACCGAAAACCTGCAGGCGATCGCAAAGCTCGGCGGCATGCCGTGGCCCGTCACATTTTCTTATTCGCGCGCACTCGAAGAACCGGTACTGACGACATGGAAGGGAAAGGTAGCAAACATCCCCGCCGCGCAAAAAGCGTTTACCAAACGTCTCGTACTCAACACGCAAGCACGCGAAGGGAAGTATGCTCCAGAAAACGAACGGCTTTTATAGTGATTGACTCCTTTTCATAAAAGTTATACCGTGAAGATACACAATCATATGAAGCAATTTGGCGCTTTTTATATATTGGCTTTATTGCTTGCCGTGAGCGCAAGCTCCGTTTCTGCGGCCACGTTTCGGGCGGGAAGCGATTATACGCTTGCGGGCAATGCGACCGTAGCTGACAATCTTTACACCGCGGCGCGCGAGCTTGTCGTAGGAGGAGAAGTACAGAAGGATCTCGTTGCCGCGGGCGCTTCGGTCATCCTCACGGGTAGGGTAGGGGCCGATGCGAATATTGCGGGAGGAACCGTCGATATTCGCGGACCGGTCGTAGGCGATGCGCGTCTTGCAGGCGGACAGCTGTCGCTTGATGGACAAGTGGGCGGCGATTTCGTCGCTGCGGGTGGCACGGTCAACATACATCCCAATACGCGCATCGAAGGAGACACGGTGATATTTGGCGATCGCGTCGTGCTCGATGGAACATTCGCGCGTGGCGTGACCGTGCGTGCGCGTTCGATCGAGGTACGTGGCACGATCAAAGGGCCGTTTGACGTGGCGGCAGGAGAGTCGTTGACGATCTACGATACGGCGCACATTGAACAGGGACTCACTTACAGTGCTCGCAACGAAGCGACGATCTCCGAGCGCGCTTCCGTGCAAGGGACGACGACGTTCAACAAGCGCGAACCTGCCGCCGCGCGCGGCATCGGTCCGGCATTTGTATCGGTATTCGGCATCCTGGGCTTTGTCGGTTTTTTGAGTATGGCATTGGGTACGGCGCTTCTTGCATACATTTTCCCAAGATTTTGTCAGCGTATCGTCACCCGCGTCATAGATGACAGTAAAAAAACCGTTGCGGTAGGTTTTCTCGTTTCTATCGCGCTGCCCGTCCTGATCATCGCACTGCTCATCACGATCATCGGGTTCGTGTTTTCCCTGCTGACGGGGCTCATCTTTATCGTGCTTATCATCATGGGCAAACTGCTTACCGGTGTCCTTGCCGGAGCGCTCTTGTCGCAATGGCGCACCAAAGAGATCAAAGTGACATGGGGATGGGCGCTTTTAGGCTCGGTCGTGGTGTATCTCTTGGGCCTCATTCCCATACTCGGATGGTTCGTGGCCATCATGTTGTTCTTCGCGGTGGCTGGTTCGCTTTCGCTCTTGGTCTATGAAAACTGGTGGCGCACCCGACGACAAGCATAGTGAGCGCGCGTCGCGCGTGCAACAGCTTGAGCGCGAGCTTAAAAAACTTTTTCCTGACGCGACGATCGCGCTCACGTTCTCTTCGCCATGGGAACTGTTGGTTGCCATCATTCTTTCTGCCCAATGCACCGATAAGATGGTAAACATTGTCACGGAAAAACTTTTTAAAAAATATCCGACATTTGACGCATATGTACGGGCTGATCCGATGGCATTTGCACAAGACATCAAGTCAACGGGTTTTTTCAATAACAAAGCAAAAAATATCCTCGCAACCGCAAAAATAGTGCAAGAAAAATTCGACGGCACCGTGCCTTGTTCGATGGAGGAACTTTTGACGCTTCCCGGCGTGGCGCGCAAAACCGCCAATGTCTTTTTGGGCAATGCATGCGGTGTGGTGGAAGGGATTGCCGTAGACACCCATGTCAAACGTTTCGCGATCCGCTTTGATTTGACCGATCACACCGACCCCGACAAGATCGAGCGCGACCTCATGGCGAT
>CAZDRD010000106.1:0-1989 GCA_964507945.1 uncultured Candidatus Saccharibacteria bacterium | reverse complement strand
TCGCCGCGGCCATCGGTTCTTCGACGATATGCACATCGCGCGCACCTGCATTGCGTGCGGCATCGCGCACCGCGCGCGATTCGACGTTGGTGATCCCCGACGGCACGCCCACGACCACTCGCGGCCCCAAAAGCGCTCGCGTACCGTGTTGTGCTTTATTGAGAAAGTACGTGAGCATTTCTTCGGTCACTTCAAAATCCGAGATGACACCTTCCACTAACGGCCGTATGGCACTGATATGCTGAGGCGTACGGCCAAGCATTTCTTTCGCCTGCTTGCCGACGGCGACCACCTGTCCGGTCTTGCGATTTATCGCGACGACTGACGGTTCGTTGATGACGATGCCCTTGCCACGCAAATACACGAGGGTGTTTGCCGTCCCCAGATCAATCCCGATATCATTGGCAAGCCATGCATGCAGTCGTCCGATCATACATTCTCCTGTAGAAACGCCTCGATGAGCGCGACTTTATGCGCATGACTGACAGCACCGGTTTTTCGTGCGACCAGCTCATACTGACCGGACGCAAGCGTTTTTTCACTTACCACGACACGATACGGGATACCGATGAGATCGCTGTCCGCGAATTTTTCTCCCGCGCGCACATCGCGATCATCGTAGAGCGTTTCGATGCCCGCTTCAGTGAGCGCAGCGTACAACTCATCCGCATCTTTTTTTACATTGTCGTCCATACCCAGACACACCAAATGCACGCGATACGGCGCGACTGAAACAGGCCATACGATACCTTTGTCGTCTGAAAGTACTTCGACGATCGTACCGAGGAGTCGCCCAAGTCCGATGCCGTAGCAACCCATGATCACCGGTTTATCATTTCCCTCAGCGTCTTTGTAGGTCAGTCCGAACGGATCGGAATATTTGGTCATGAGCTTGAAAATATTTCCCGTCTCGGACGCTTTCGCTTCGTGCAGATCGGAAGATCCGCACGAAGGACAGGTCGGTTGGTCTGCAAGAATTTCTTTGTTGATCGCAATATGGCAAGCGTCACAGATATGGATGATATCTTCTCCGGCATCTGTAAGTGTCTGATACTCATGGGAGTATTTTGAAAAGCTTCCACCAGAAGCAAACGTCATGTATGTCATCTCGCCGATACCGACACGGTCAAAAATATTTTTATACGCGCCTTGTACGCGTTCATAATACGCGTCTAGATCGTTTGCGTCCGTATGAAATGAATACAGATCCTTCATTATAAACTCCCGCCCGCGCAAAATACCCGACTTGCTGCGAAGCTCCATGCGGAATTTATTTTGTATTTGATACACGTACCGAGGCAAGTCTTTATATGATGATATAAATTCTTGCATGATTGGGACAAGCAGTTCTTCATGCGTCGGACCAAGCGCGACTTCGCGACCCGATGAATCGGAAACTTTGTAGAGATCATCCATCGTCCCCCACCTGCCCGTCTTCTCCCAATTCTCTTTCGGATGAAATGACGACATAAGGATTTCTTGTCCTTCTATTTTATTCATTTCATCGCGAATGATGTCTGCGATCTTGTCGAGTACACGCAATCCCAACGGCAAATACGAATACACACCCGCCATTTCTTTGTGAATATACCCCGCACGGATCAACAGCTGCGCATTTTTTGCAACTTCGTCTTTCGGCGCTTCCTTGCGAGTCTTTGTAAAGAGTTGTGATTGACGCATGATCAAAAATGTTGGTGAATAAGATCAATAGCAAAACTATGGCCCCTTCTGTAAAGTAGCTCAATCGTAGCACAAAATAGAAGCCTCACCAATAAATCGGCCTACCCAATAAGCTTCACCACATCATGAAATGTCACCGCGATCATGAGGAGGATGAGCAATGCGAAGCCGACGCGGTTGAAATTTGCTGCGACTGAGGGTTTGATCGGCGAGCCTTTGATCGACTCGATAATAACAAAGAGGAGCCGCCCGCCATCAAGCGCGGGAAACGGGAGTATATTGATGACCGCGAGATTGAGCGAGATCATC
>CAZDRD010000105.1:0-2076 GCA_964507945.1 uncultured Candidatus Saccharibacteria bacterium | reverse complement strand
CGGTGATGGAACCGGCCTCCTCAAAACCGAAGCCGACTTCTTTGATGACGGGAACGATCTGTGCGTCTTTATCAAAGCCTGCCGAGAGACCGATGGGGTTTTTAAACCTGATCCCCAGCACGGTCTGCTCAAGCGCCGGATGTTCGTATGAGAAAAGAAGGCGCGTGACGGCTCTGCCGAACCAGAAACTGCCGAGCATCTTTCCGATCACGATCATCTTGTGGTGGATGTATTCGGGATCCATGCCAAAGAAGATCGGCTTTGCGATATGGCGATACGCAAACCGGATAACCTGTGCACGCGACTCCATCCACATTTCTTTCATGATCTGTACTGTATCATAAAACCAGTTTTGGGGCGCTATCCCCACGCCCATACTTGTGACTGATCTCATGTCGCGTATCATGAAGTCATGCATCGCTTCGCGGGCGCGGTATTTTTTCTTGTGGTAGCTATACTACCGTTTCTGTTACCGTACCATACTTATGCGCAATTCCCCGCTTTCTCAAGAGATGGTCTGGTTCCTTGTGGCAATAACGTATATGTTACCACCGATGAGAAAGATCAAGCAGGAAATACCTATTTGTGTATCTATGACGAATGCACTACATGCGGCTTGGTGACGCTTGCGCAGAATCTTATTGGTTTTGCAATATTTTTGGCAGTGGTCGTCGCGGCGCTCATGTTTACGTACGCGGGCGCGTTGTATTTATTTTCATCGTCCAATCCGGGCAATATATCGAAAGCGCACGGTATCTTTTGGGATGTGCTTCTGGGTCTCGTATTTGTACTTGCCGCTTGGATGGTTATAGATGTCATCATGAAAGTGCTCTATGGCAATGGGCCGCAAGATTGGGGTCCGTGGAATGAGGTACTTTGTGGTGATACAAGTCAGCGAGATTGTCGGGTTTTGGAAACCACTCGCGCCGGTACGGTTGGCGCCCCATCGCAACCAGGCCCAACACCACTGCCGCCTGGTGGCAAATATCCCGGTGACCGCGGTTGCCCGGCACCGAACTCAGGTCCTTGTGCTTTGGCTAACATGTCTATATTTGGTGCAAATGCATATAAAGCAGCAGGTATTTGTTCACAGGAAAGCTCTGGCGGAAGACGAATCAGAGGAGATAAATGTGTCCTCGATGGAAGTTATGCGTCGTGGGGTATATTCCAGATAAATATCTCAGCAAACCCGTTGCCGGGACTCGATTGTCCGAAGGCATTTACCGCGCGGGCTGGTGGCAAGACTTGTGTTCCAGGTCCCACCGGGAAGTGTTCAGGAACCTATAGATGTGCGGTTAAAGATCAGGAATTGTATAGAAAATGTGTTGCCGCCGCAAGTGATCCGGCGGTCAGTATACAAAAGGCGTATGAGATGTCGAACCATGGAAATAACTGGAATTTGTGGAGCACTAATCAGACCTGTCATTTTTAATAACTGCATGTTAATTATAGCTATATGAAAAAATATGTATTTATAGGAATTATCGCCCTCGTACTTGTAACTACCATTGCTTTTTTGTGGCTTAAAAGTAAACACGAGACAGATGTCGAAACGCTGATCCCTCCTGGACTTGATGTGCAGTTTGGGACAAGTGGTACGAGTAGTACTGTTGGTGGAACGGGAAGTGGTCCCACTTCAAGCTCTACTAGTAGTGCGTTTCCTCCAGGTCTTGATATAGAAAAAATAAAGCAAACATCAGAATATTTTGGTAGTGGAGGGTATGCACTCTATGATTCAGATGACTATCAGATAACATATGACGACCTCGATCATTCATTTAATATCGCCATCAATAACACTCCCGTTGGTTGGTATAGAAAACTTGCCGAGGAAGAACTGATAAAAAAACTCAGTGTCTCAAAGGAAGAAATCTGCAAGCTTAACATATTTGTCGGCGCACCGGCACGTATTGACCCCAACGGTCCCTACGGCTACGGCCTGAGCTTCTGCCCTGGAAGCGTCGTGTTGCCGGCGCTTGATCCCAATGCACAGTAGGTGGGTGCACAGAAACGTTTCGCGCCCTATTTTGTGCTACCATGGAGATATATGAAAAAGCGAGTACTCGTCATTGACGA
>CAZDRD010000104.1:0-2171 GCA_964507945.1 uncultured Candidatus Saccharibacteria bacterium | reverse complement strand
ACAAAAAGACCTTGTTCATAACAAAAATATCACAAATTAATTCATAAGTCAACTTTTTTCACAAGCATGATTGCTCAAAATCTGGTATACTAACACTACGTTACAGAACGGCTATTCTTTTTTATGCCAGATAAAAAAACTTCATCTTCATATAGCGCCGAGAGCATCACCGTCCTTGAGGGTCTTGAACCGGTGCGCAAGCGCCCGGGCATGTACATCGGCACGACCGGGCCGGACGGTTTGCAGCATCTCATCACCGAAGTGTTCGACAACTCGCGCGACGAAGCGATGGGCGGCTATGCCGACGACATCGAGATTGTGCTGTTGCCCAGCAACACCGTGCGTGTGACGGACAATGGCCGTGGCATCCCCGTGGACGTACACAAGCAGACGAAAGTTTCGGCGCTTGAAACGATCATGACCACCCTCCATGCGGGCGGCAAATTCGGCGGTGACGGGTACAAAGTTTCGGGAGGACTCCATGGGGTCGGCGTGTCGGTCGTCAACGCACTTTCGGTGTATGCGAAAGCCGAAGTGCATCGCGACGGCGGATACTTCGTACAGGAATACAGCCGCGGCAAAAAGAAAGCGAGTGTCAAACGGGTGGGCAGCTCGAAAATGCAGGGCACCATCATCACCTTCGAGCCCGATGCCGAGATTTTCAAAGAAATCAAATTCGACTGGAATCGTATCGTGGGCCAGATGCGCCAGCAGGCGTACCTCGTCAAAGGCACGCGCATCAGCGTCATCGATGCGCGAGCGTACGAAAAAAAGATCGACCTCTCCGACGTGTTCTACTTCCGCGAGCTCGGCCTTGAGCTTCCATCGCAGTCATTTTATTTCGAAGGAGGCCTGCGTTCGCTTGTCGTTTTTTACAATCATCACCAAAAACCAATCCACAAAAACATTTTCTATGTCGAAAAAAATGACATAGACGCAAACGTCGTGTCGGTCGAGATCGCGCTACAATATGTCGACGATATCGTCTCACGCGTCGTCCCGTTTGCAAACAACATTTACAATCCAGAAGGCGGCACGCATATCACCGGTTTTAAAACAGCACTGACGCGCACGCTCAACACGTACGCGCGCAAAAACAATCTCCTCAAAGAAAGCGAAGAAAACTTCACCGGCGATGACGTGCTCGAAGGTCTCACGGCAGTCGTATCGGTCAAGTTGCGCGAAGTACAGTTTGAGGGACAAACCAAAGCCAAGCTCGGCTCCGTTGAAGCGCGTGGCGCAGTCGAGGCGGTATTCAACGAATTCTTCAGCGCGTTCCTCGAAGAGAATCCCGACGATGCCCGCGCGATGATACAGAAATCCGTCCTCGCGCTCAAGGCGCGCAAAGCTGCCAAGGCCGCGAAGGATTCCGTCTTGCGCAAAGGCGCCCTCGAAGGCATGACGCTTCCCGGCAAACTCGCCGACTGTCAGGCACGCAATGCCGAGGAGTCCGAACTGTTCATCGTCGAGGGAGACAGTGCCGGCGGTTCAGCCAAGATGGGTCGTGACCGCCGCACGCAGGCGATCCTTCCTTTGCGTGGCAAAATTTTAAACGTCGAGCGCGCGCGCCTCGATCGCATGTTGGCTTCAAACGAGATCAAGTCACTCGTGATCGCGCTCGGCACCGCGATCGGGGACATCTTTGATATCGGCAAACTGCGTTACCACAAGATCATCATCGCGACCGATGCCGACGTCGACGGCGCGCATATTCGCACGCTACTGCTCACGCTTTTTTATCGTCATTTCCGTCCGGTGATTGAAGGCGGCTTTATCTATGTCGCACAGCCGCCTTTGTACAAGATCTCACGCGGCAAAGAAGCGCACTACGCATTTTCCGATGAAGAAAAATTTTTAACCCTCAAGGAGATGGGTGTGGAACCCGAGATGGCAGAAGAAATTTCTGAAGAATCCGATACGAGCGCTGACGAAACCCCAGAAGAACAAGAAGAAGAAACGGAAGCGACGACCGCGAAAAAGAGAACCGCAAAAGTTTCCATCCAGCGCTACAAAGGTCTGGGAGAAATGAATCCCGATGAATTGTGGGAGACGACGATGAATCCCGAGAACCGCGTGCTCAAGCAAGTCACGATCGACGATGCGCAAGATGCCGACCTCGTGTTCGACACCCTCATGGGTACCGATGTCACCGCGCGCAAGTCTTTCATCCA
>CAZDRD010000103.1:0-2231 GCA_964507945.1 uncultured Candidatus Saccharibacteria bacterium | reverse complement strand
CTGCATTGACCGCGGGAGACATCAACGCGACAAGCGGTCTGTCGCCTTCCTCGCTTGGGGAGCTTTCTTCACTGCATACCGTAACGGTTCATCATGCACCCCTGCCGCGCGTGTTTGGTGTTTTCTTCAATCAAAATAAAGTCGAGGCATTTCAGGCGCCGGAAGTCCGTAAAGCGCTCGCCCTCGTCACACCCAAAGACGCCATCGTGCAAGAAGTCCTGGGCGGCTATGGTACGACGCTCGACGGTCCGTTGCCGCCGGGTATCATCGACGTTTCGACGAGTACCGGCATGACTGCTTCATCTTCATTGGCGCAGGCACAAAAGCTGCTTACCGACGCCGATTGGAAGCAAAATGAAACGACGCGGGTCTGGGAAAAAAATACCGATAAAGGCAAAGTGACACTCTCTTTTACCCTCTCGACCACTAACGTCCCCGAACTCAAAGCCGCAGCGGAGCGCATCGCAGAGAGTTGGCGTACCTTTGGCGCTGCGGTCGAGCTCAAAGTTTTCGAACCGACCGACCTGACGCAAAATATCATTCGTCCGCGGCGCTACGACGCGCTCCTGTTTGGCGAAGTCATCGGTCGCGAGCCCGACCTTTATGCATTTTGGCACTCATCGCAAAGGAACGATCCGGGCCTCAACATCGCGATGTACACCAATATCGCAACCGACAAGCTGCTTGAGACTGCGCGTACGACCCTCTCGGCGGAAAAACGTGTGGCGCTCTACGCAGACTTCGACACATCCATCAAAGCGGAAACCCCTGCCGTCTTTTTGTATTCTCCTGATTTGGTCTATCTCCTCCCCTCCGATATTCAAAATGTCTCACTTGCGCGCATCACGACACCCGAAGAACGCTTCCAAAACGTCCAAGAATGGTATGCCGCCACCGACCGTGTCTGGCCGTTTGTAAAAAAATTACTGGAGTAATCATCGCGACACAAGGCCCCATCGCTGCTTGTCTCGCTCCACCAGGCCATCCTTTTGTAGACGTTCAAGCTGTAAAGCGATGCGGCTGCGTTCATGTCCCGTCGCTTTGGCAAGCGCGGTGAGTGTCATGGTCGCGCGCACTTGTTGCGTAAGCGCTCGTACGATCGCGCCGCGGATCTCGCGATCGGAGCCTTTGAATTTCGACTGTTTTTTATAACCGATACGTTTTTCATTGAGCCGCACGCCTGAGGTTTTCAGATATGCGCCGTAATCCATGAGTGCCCAAAACCACTGACGCGGTTTTTCCTTGTCCATCGTCTTCTCGATGAGCTCTGCGATTTCCGCATCACGAACGTCTGCACGATCGTTGAAAAAATGATGCAGATATACCGTACGGATGTTGGTCTCGATGCATACCGCCGGTCTGTTGAACGCAAACGCAAGCACGGCGGCAGCGGTATACGGTCCGATCCCGGGCAATCCGACCAGAAGTTTCGCATCGTTGGGAATTTTCCCGTCATGCTCACGCGTTATTGATTCCATCGCGCGCTTGAGGGCCACGCCGCGACGATTGTAACCGAGCCCTTGCCAGACCGACAGCACATCGTGCACGGATGCATTCGCAAGCGTGCGTGGCGTAGGAAATTTTTGTAAAAACAGTTCGTATTTTGGAATGACGCGCGCGACTTGCGTCTGTTGCAGCATCACTTCGGAGACGAGGATTTTGTATGGATCACGCGTCTTGCGCCACGGCAAGTCGTGTCGGCCGTGTCTGGCATAAAAGCGCCAAACCAACGAGCGAAATGTTCGCACGGATGGTGGTGGTGAGTTAATCAGCGCGTGGATCGGGCGCATCGGTTGCGGGCGCGGCATAGACGGTTTCCGGTTCAAGCGGAATGATGAAAATGGCGACGATATACACGATCAGTCCCGGGAAAATACCCGTTACTACGAAAAACAAAAGCCATGCGACGCGCAGCAGTACCGGATCTACATTGAAATAATGTCCAAGCCCGCCGAATATACCGGCAACTGCCCGATCCGTTCTGCTACGAAATAAACGTCTAGTGATCATAGCTACTATAGTATCATAATTTTGCTATACCCGAAAACGCTTGCCTGCGGGAGGATATATTTTTATAAGAGGATCTTGCGTGAGATCGTATATTCGCGCAGGCGCAATGTGCCTGCCATATTCGATAACACGATACGTAAATGCAAACCAGTCTTTTTTGGGTAGGATCGCCATGAGGTCGCGCTCGATCTTGTCGGGGTCGGTGTGATCGGTCAAATCAA
>CAZDRD010000102.1:0-2287 GCA_964507945.1 uncultured Candidatus Saccharibacteria bacterium | reverse complement strand
AGATGTCGTTGATGGACTGCAAGGTGCGCAAATGCAAAGCACCCGGCTGTGCGGCCAACATACGTGCGGCTTTTGCCATGTTTTCCGATGCGGCAAGCTCACCTTCGGAGTTGATGATGACCGCGCGCTTCTCGCGTTCGGCCTCGGCTTGCTTGCCGATCGTACGCTCCATGTCAGGAGGGAGGCTCACGTCTTTGAGCTCGACGTTGCTCACCTTGAGTCCCCACGCATCGGTTTCCTTGTCGACGATCTCGCGTATCCGCTCCGCCAGCTTTTCGCGATTGGCCAAAAGCTCATCGAGACTGACTTCGCCGACGATATTGCGCATGGTGGTCTGCGCGTACTGAGAAATCGCGTAACGAAAGTCCTCAACTTCGAGCACGGCTTTGTCGGCCGCCTGTACGCGATAGTAGATAACCGCATTGACTGTCACTGAAACATTGTCGCGTGTGATCGCTTTTTGGTCGGGGACATCCACGGCTTTGACGCGCATGTCTACTTTCAGCATGCGCTGAAACACGGGGATGACGATACGCCACCCGGGTTCTTTGATGCCGCTAAATTTACCCAAGGTGAGCATCACCCCGCGCTCGTATTGGTTGACTTGGCGGATAATGAGCACGGCAATGAGAATGGCAACTGCGATGAATATGAGTATTTGCATATGCCTTTAGTATATACCTAAAACGAGCGTTGTTGAACGGTCTTTTCCTGCTGCTTTTCTGTGCTATATTACGCACATGTCAGCGCACGAATTACAGAAAATAAAAAGTGAGTTTGAACGGCTGGGTCTGCATCCGACGTACCTTGAGCATGAGCCGGTGATCACGAGTGAAGATGCCGCAAAGACCAGAGGTTTTGCATTGAAGCAGGGCATCAAAGCATTGTTGTTTACTAATAGCAATGGCGCATGGGTCATTGTGAATGTGCCGGGAGACAAAAAAGTAGTGTCGAGCAAAGTCGCTACACAGATGAAGTGGTCGAAACGCGATATCCGCATGGCGACGCCAGATGAGGTCCTCGAAATAACGGGATGCGAGATCGGCTCGGTTCCACCATTCGGGCACAAAAGTGATATCCCGCTTTTGGTTGATACAGAAGTATTCGACAATAAAGAAAGCGCGTTCAATATTGGTTTGCGTACGCACTCAGTGCTGATTCCTACCGAGGAAATAAAAATCATTTTTAATGAGGTCAATGCATCTACCGGGGAGTTTGCAAAATCAAAAGAGTAAGATAATCAATATCAAAAAACCCGCAATCGCGAGCTTTTGTTTTTGAAGAGACCGAGGGTTTAAATAATCCCCGCTTTCTTGAGGGTCTTGTACGCGCCGTTTTTGCCCAAGGTGCGGATACCTTTGGTGGAGAGATTGAGGGTGAAGTATTTGTTGAGTTCCGGTACGAAAACGCGGCGTTTGACGAGGTTGACCTTGCGACGCACGCCCCCGGTGGGGTTGAACTGCGTAGCACGCACGCGGTTGCTGTACTTACCGCCTGTCTGCGAGGTCTTTTGAGTTATGGCGCATGTCTTTGGCATACAATGTTCGTTATGGTAGCATACACATATATATTTGCAAGGTATGGATCTACTGACGATTTTTGGGCTTCTCATCCTTATTTTTTCGGTCATTGTACACGAGGTGGCGCACGGCTATGCGGCGCATTGGCTTGGCGACCCGACGGCACGGCTTCAAGGGCGTCTCACGCTCAACCCTCTGCCGCACATTGACCCTATAGGCTCGATACTTCTGCCCGGGATCCTGATGCTCTCCCATGCGCCGATCATGATCGGTTGGGCAAGGCCGGTGCCGTTTAACCCGTACAATCTGCGCAATCAGCGCTGGGGCGAAGCGATCGTCGCCGGAGCGGGGCCACTGACCAACATATGTATCGCAGTGATCTTCGCGCTCATCATCCGTTTTGGTGTCGGGGCAGACATGCTTTCTACTAATTTCATTCAGCTTGCGGGGCTCGTGGTATACATCAACCTCTTGCTCGCACTCTTCAACCTCATCCCCATCCCGCCCTTGGATGGCTCGAAAGTGCTCAAATCCGTGCTGCCGTTTCGCGCTGCGATGTCGTTTTCACGCCTCGAGGCTTGGGGTGGACAGTCGGGACTCCTGTTGTTTGGGGTACTCATCGCCCTTATGTATGTCGCATGGCCGTTTTTCTACGCGATCCTCTCCTTTGTCTTTGCGCTCCTGACGGGTATGCATCCATAAGTGGTGTACATAGCGTGTGGATTACCCAAAACGCATACACCGCGCCGTGTGCTACTATTGCTTCA
>CAZDRD010000101.1:0-2291 GCA_964507945.1 uncultured Candidatus Saccharibacteria bacterium | reverse complement strand
TCGAAAACCGTCATGCATACGTACGCCTTTTGGCGCACGGCATCCCGCAAAAGCCATTTTCGATCGGCACGGTGCGACCCTTCGAAGGTGATCGTGCTCGCAGTACCTACCTCAAAGAGCTTTCCTACAAACGCTACGGCCGTCCCAAATTTGCCGTACAGGAAGAGATCAAAAAGCGCTACAACATCGGGGTGTGATCTCGGTGCGACGCATGGTATCATGCACGCATGATCGAACTGAAAGAGTGGTATCACGCATATGTGATCGAAGGGGAAGAACGTGCTGCACTGCGGGAGCTTGAGGATTTTTTTAGCGCAGGTGGCGTCGTGATGCGCGGCAATCCCGACTATCATACTGCCACGTCCGAGCAATTTTTGATCGAAGATGCCAACAAGCTCATGGCCGACGCGCATTTGCGATCGGTGGGTGAGAAAAAGATATTCGTGCACTCATTTAGCTTCATTACGCATGAAGCGCAGAACGCGCTACTGAAACTTTTTGAAGAACCGCCTCACGGGACGCATTTTTTTCTCATCGTACCGACGGCGTCGCTTCTTTTGCCGACGGTACGCTCGCGGATGCAGATCGTCAAAGTTTCAAACCGTACCGAGGTAAACGATGACGCTCTTTCTAAACAGGTCAAAGATTTTCTGCATGCAAGCAAGGCAGATCGTATCGCCCTTGTGAAAGATCTCGCGGCCGACCGTGCAAAAGCCGCACGCTTTCTCGATGAACTTGAACGATATTACGCTGCGCATGAAAAAACACAGGCAACGCTCGAAACGCTGTACCGCGCAAAAAACTATATTCATGATCGGGGCGCGTCACCCAAAATGCTCTTGGAATATCTCGCTCTTATGATATGATGTGCTCATAAATGTATCCATTCAAAACGTCATGTACGATTTCTCATCGCTTTCACAAAAAATAGAAGAGACGAAAGATTGGCTCAAGCGCGAATATGCCGGCGTGCGGACGGGTCGCGCGTCGCCTGCCATCCTCGATGGCATCAAAGTGGAAGCGTACGGAAGTCATATGCCGCTCAATCAAGTGGCAGGGATCACCGTCGAGGACGCACGAACGGTGCGGGTTGCGCCATGGGACCAGAGTCAGGTACGCGCGATTGAAAAAGCGATCGAGGCTGCAGCATTGGGCGTCTCTTTGGCGACCGACGAAAAAGGTGTGCGCGTCAATTTTCCGCAACTGACTTCCGAGCGTCGCGAGCAATTACTCAAACTCACTCGTGCCAAACTCGAAGAAGCACGCGTGGCGCTTCGTCATGAGCGTGATCGCGTATGGAATGACATTCAGCAAAAAGAAAAGAATGACGAGATGAGCGAAGACGACAAATTCCGTGCGAAAGAAGACATGCAGAAACACATTGATAAAGGAAACGCTGACCTCGAAGCATTGGCTTCAAAGAAAGAAGCGGAACTTAACGAATAACCATTATGGCTATCATCATTTTTCTCGTTGTTTTGGTGTTGCTTATCCTTGTTCATGAATTCGGGCATTTTATCGTAGCGAAAAAATCGGGCATACGTGTCGACGAGTTCGGCATCGGCTTTCCTCCGAAACTCTTTGGCAAGAAATTTGGCGAGACCGAATACACCATAAACGCCTTGCCGATCGGCGGCTTCGTGCGCATTTATGGCGAAGACTACGCCGATGAAAACGGCAATGTCGTGGACGACCCCCGCAGCTTCGTGCGCAAATCAAAATGGATTCAGGCCGCGGTCTTGGTCGCGGGCGTCGGGTTCAATATCTTGTTCGCGTGGCTTTTGTTCGTGTTTGGATTCATGTATGGCATGCCCACCGCGCTCGATGAAGCATCTATAAACGATGCGCGTGACGTGCGACTTTTTGTTACGGGCATTTTGCCCGAATCACCCGCCGCACAGGCAGGACTCATGCCCAATGACACGATCACGCAAGTAAAAGTTGTCGGAGGAGCGGACGCGCAACAAGCGGAAAAGTCAGGCGATTATCTCACACCCGAAAACGTGTCGTCATTTGTCGCTGCGCATCCCGATCAAAAACTCGCTTTCGAGGTCAAACGCAAAGGTGAATCAAAAGAAGTCGTCGTAGAACCCAAAGCTGGCGTGCTTGCGGACGACCCAAGCCGCGTGGCTGCGGGATTTACGATGACCTTGGGCGGCACGATCAGCTACCCGCCGCATGTCGCGATCTGGCAGGGAGCAAAGACGACGTGGTTTATGCTTGAGGACATCGCGGTGGGTCTGGCGAAATTCTTTTATCAGACGCTCACGTTCCATGCCGACTTCTCGCAG
>CAZDRD010000100.1:0-2333 GCA_964507945.1 uncultured Candidatus Saccharibacteria bacterium | reverse complement strand
ATCGCGTATCATCTCGTCGATCTGTGAGAAGACTCGATGCGCGAACGTGAGCGAGAGTTTGTACTTGCGCGCTTCGGAAAGGATCGCCGAGATGGAATCGGTCGTGATGTTTTGAAACTCGTCTATATATAAATAGAATGGCGGCAAGTCTTGCCCTAAACTATCAACACGTGAAAGCGCCGCCATGAGTATTTTGCCGACGATGATAAGACCGATGAGATTTGCGTTGATGTCACCCAAGCGGCCCTTGGAAAGATTGATGAGTAAGATCTTTCGCGAGTCCATGACTTCGCGCAGACGAAACGCGGAACGTTCTTGGGCAATGATGGGACGCATGACATCGTTGGCGGTAAACACGTCGAATTTGTTGGTGATGTACGGTCCGTAATTTTGCAGCCCTTGATCCCCTGTTGCTTTGGCAGCGATCTCGCGCCAAAACTGATTAATGACCGGATTTTGCGACCGCGAGAGCTTGAGCTCGCGAAAACGCGGATCGGCAAAGATACGCGAGATGTCAAGCATGGTGTTGCCGGTCGCCGGGTCTTCCATCACGAGCGCCGTCGCATTTCTGAAGTATTGTTCAAACGCCGGCCCCATGCTTTCGGGCGAGCCTGAATAGAGTTTTTTAAAGATAGAAAAAAGCTCGTTAATGACAAATGTTTTTTGCTCGGGAAGGTTCGGATCATACTCAAGCATGTTGAGTCCCATGACGTCTTCGGTGTGCGCCGGATCGAAATAAATTACGTCCTCGACACGTTCTTCGGGTATTGCGGCAAGCACATCTTCGATATCGCTGCCGTGCGGGTCGATCATGCACACGCCCGCGCCCGCATGAATGTCCTGCACGATCATGTTTTTGAGGAGCGTCGTTTTACCGGTACCGGTCTGTCCGATCACATATAGCGGGCGCGGACGATCTTCGGGAGTGAGGTACACCTTGGTGTCAACCTCGCGGTAATTATTGACACCCAGAAGCGTGCCCGATTGCGGTAAGCCCAACGGCGCCGGCATGTGCGACGCATGCGTGATCTTGAGGTGAGGCGAAGCGGTCATCCCCAAAGGAAAATGGACCATGCTCGTGAGTTCACGCACGGAGATCGGCATGAGCTCATCACGAGCAAATTCCCGAAACGAAAACCGTTTGGTCTCTGCAGCAAGTCCACGACCCGCGACATTGTTCCATGCAATCCGGTTGCCGTTGGGGTTCTCGAACTGATTGAAGCACGACTTCAGGTCGGCCAATAATTCTTCGGCACGCGGACTGCTGAGCGCCGATACGGCGACGCGCACGTTGACCGCAGCGATCGGCGTCGCGATCTTTTTGTTGATCATCTCCATGGCGGTATCATCCGCCCTGGGCAGTTCACGCTCTTTCTGTTTTTCCTTTTCTTTCGCCTGTTCAGACGCGCTCTGCATCGCCGTCTTTGCGAACATGCGGAATGTTTGGACGATCTCACCGCTCAGTGTCTCGGGCACCTCACGTAATGCTTCGCGCAGGCGTTTGCCTTCTTTCAATTTCTCGATCACGCGCTTGCCGCGGCGATAGTATTTGTCGCCATAGGGACTAATGACGCACTGTACCGCTGCACCTTCGCCGTCCTTGGAGAGTTTCGAGAAGGCATTGATAAGCGCGGTGAGCGGATCGAAATCGAATTCGTCGTACTGTTTCAAAGGCAGAAGTCCGTCATGATCGAAATGCGCGTACGCGATCTTGTGTATGCCCCCGTCGACAAAAATATTGTAGTCATTGCGCTCTTCGCGGACGATTGCCTTGGGAAAAAAGGAGAGCACGTGCTTTTCAAAAAGATCCTTGCGGTTGTTGGGCACTGCGACATACATAACAAGCTCCTGCCTATCGTGCGAGACGGCAAACTCGATGGTAAAATGACTCTGGCTTTCAGGACTTTCGTCGGACGCGATCATGCCCGCGTACCATTGCTCCATCGAAGAGACAAGCTCCTTGAACGGCCGTTCCGGTTCCTCTTTACTGCGCTCCGGCAGCGCCACTTCAAACAGCGTCATATGAAGCAGGTTCCACAAGGGCCCGCGCTCTTTCAGATCGGACAAATGCCCCTGCGCGACAAACTGTACCAACACGCGATGAAAGTCATCTTCGATATGCGCGTTGCCCAACTCCTGTGCTACGGCTATGGCGTTGCGTACTCCTTTTTCCTGTACCACGCCCAAAAGATCGGCGATGGCTTCATCGTGTTCGTCAGGCGCGATGTCGAGCACGATCTCGCCTACTTCCTGCTCCGTCAGCGCATGCGTATCGGCGAGCACTTCCTGCCGTGGGCGCGAAGCATACGAGCGGATCGCCTCACTTGCGACCT
>CAZDRD010000099.1:0-2378 GCA_964507945.1 uncultured Candidatus Saccharibacteria bacterium | reverse complement strand
AAATAGGCCCTGGGTATCGAAATTGGACTGAGTGTCGAAACGGGAACGCATACGCCACTATAGGTACGAGCATTGTAACATGGAGAAAAGGTGAATACAAAATACCCCGCTTGTGGCGGAGTATTTTGCCAGTTATTGAGAGGCCTATTGTACGGAAGACGTGCTGGTTGCCGATACATCCGCATAAATACGCATCTGTTTGAGTGCGGCGAGTATCTTGCGTGCATCATCGCGCGCCGTTTTGATATCATCGGTTCCGGCTTTGATCTTTGCGCGGGCATCCATAAGCGCTTTTTTATTTGCTTCAAGAACGACATTGTTTTTCTCATCAGGCGCAAGCGGCTTCAGCAACGCGATCGCCGCATCGGCCTGCACTTTCGCGTCGGCGGATTTTGCAAGCAGGTCAGCATGCATCGTTTCAAGCGCGGCCGTATCTTTGCCCGCCGCTTTCGCTTTGGTAATGCCCTCGGAAAGTTTGATGCCGACGCCCATGATCAGGTCTGCGGCGGTCTTGATCCCGTCAGCCGCCCCAAGCAAATGGCCTTTCGGAATAACGAGGAGATATACGCGATATGATCCGGTAATGGACTGGACCTCTGATCGCAAGCTCGACGTGGACGTTTCCGATTGGATCCGCGTATTGAGGCTTGTAAGCGACGTGATAAGTGCATTGGTATCCGTCGTGAGTTGCGCTTTGACATCGGCAGAGACGCGCTTGGCGTCATTGAGGCGCGTGGCGAGTTTGTTGAGCGATGCAATACGCCGATCGAGTTCGGCCTTGGCGCGGGCTTTCGTTTCCGCAGCGCGCGCATCGCGCGATTTCTGCTGTGCTTCCATTTTTGCTTGCGCTTCAAGGCGCAGCCGCTCGCCCATTTTGATCGAGGTACTTGCCGACACATCGGCTGATGTGTTTTCTTCGGCAAACGCGAGCGTGGTGAGCACCAAGGCACCCGCGATGAGCGCGGTCAGAAATATGATGCGATATAAGGATACGGTATTCATACGTGAAATACTAAGCTCTTAATAAGTCGACGCCTATCCCCTTTATTACATACCCTCCGCTCCCTGCAAAGCGACTACGCTTCAGGTATGTAATAAAGGGGATAGGTACTAATAAGTCTGTTCAATCGGCGTATCATTCATGCCCTTGTCCGCACTGGCTTCGTCGGCGGCAATACTATTGATCTGTGCGTCGATAGCAGCCAGGTCTTTGTCTACCGATGCGCTCGTTGACTGACTCGACGAAACGGCCGGTTTGTTGGTGGCCGCGGAGGGTTTCAAAGCGGAAGGCGTATTCGTTGTCGTCGAAACTTCATCAGTGGTTGTAGCTATCTCGTCGTCAGACGTGGGCGCCATGACCCGATTCTTGCTGATAACGATGCCGACGCCGATGACGAGTACAATAGCCACGACCACGGCAGCGATCTTTGCGTTTGATGACATAAACGGGGAGTGTGTTGTTCTTAATAATGACTATCTTGAGCATACCACCCCGCCGCCACTTGAAAACAGCGTGGGTGTGTATATACAACGAAGCGGCGACCAAAGTCGCCGCCCGGATTCGTGAGTTTCTCTCACCTACTACGCATCGTGCATGAAAGCCCACGGTGAGAGAATAATGATCGGATCGCCCGTTGGGGCAATCAATTGGAAACCACCTAATAATTGATTGCTGTTAAAACGTCTACTACCTAACGCATCCATGACCACTTGAAGTTCCAGCTTTGATACTGGTATCGAGTCAATCCCTACCAGTCTTGCCGCGACCGCGGGAACACAGGCAATCATAGTTAACGCACCGATGTTGATCATAGCGACACATCCTTCCCCCACTTGAGTGGGTAGTCTGTTTAAATCTTCGGAGGAATTTGTCGCCAAGTGATTTTCTTCAGCCACCCTTTTAACGACAAGGAGGCTTTCTTCTGGAGTCATTGTTTCCTCACAAGAACTTGAAACCTTTTATCCATTGTACTCCCTAATAGGTTTTGTCAACCTTTATTTCATGAAGCCACGAGCGCATCAATACCGGGCAGTTCACCGTCTACAAGGAAATCAAGCATGGCGCCGCCGCCGGTCGAAACAAACGTAAAGTGCTCTGCGATGCCGAGCTTTTCTATCGCTGCTTCGGTATCGCCACCACCGATATATGACTTTGTGGGACTGTCCGCCACGAGCCGCGCGATGCTTTCAGTTTGCATGGAAAAGCCGTTCTCGAAATTGCCGACCGGACCGTTCCACAAAATGGTCTTTGCATGCATGATGAATCGTCCGAGTTCCGTCACCGTTTCAGGGCCCGCATCAAGGATCGCTTCGTCGGAATGTACGTCACCAGGCTTGCGCACGGCAACACCGGCAGGACCATCAACGGTCACATCGAC
>CAZDRD010000098.1:0-2389 GCA_964507945.1 uncultured Candidatus Saccharibacteria bacterium | reverse complement strand
CGAACATGAGGAAATCAAAAACCGAGCTGATGGGACCGAAGACATACATGGTTTTCTTGATAAAAGAAATATCCCATCGGCGCGGCTTGCCCATAAAGGTATCGTCCACTTTATCGGTCGAGACGGCGACCTGCGCGAAGTCATAGAGAAAGTTATTGAGCAAAATCTGTATCGGCAGCATGGGTAAAAACGGCAACAGAAATGCGGCACCGGCCATCGAAAACATATTGCCGAAGTTCGACGAGAGTCCCATCATGACGTATTTGATCGTGTTGCCAAAGGCTTTCCTCCCCTCAATGACGCCTTCCGCAAGCGTCGAAAGGCTTTTTTTGGTCAGAATAAAGTCGGCAGATTCACGTGCCACGTCGACCGCCTCCGCAACCGAGATACCGACATCGGATTCTTTGAGCGGCAGCGCGTCATTGATGCCATCCCCCAAGTACCCTACGACATGTCCCGAAGACCGCAGCGCCTTGAGGATCGCGAGCTTATCAAACGGCGTACAGCGCGCAAAGATCGAAGTCTGCATGACTTTTTCTCTCAGCGCCTCTTGCGACAGCGCCCGCACGTCGCTCCCGAGCATGATGCCCGTGACAGGAATGTCCGCATCGCGACATATTTTTTCCGTTACCAGATCGTTGTCCCCAGTGATAACCTTGATGCAGATACCCAATGCCTCAAGCTGGTCTATCGCCTCGCGCGCATCTTCTTTTGCAGGATCAAGAAACGACGCAAAGCCCACGAACGTGAGTTCCGTCTCGTCGGCTTTGGTATACACTCGATTTTCTTTTTTCAGGTGCCGAATACCCACCGCAAGCACGCGAAATCCTTCTTTGCTCTGGGCTGCATACAGTTCTTTTATGCGCGTGCGTGCTTCGTGCGTGAGCGTATGTACCCTATCACCCACCTGATAGCGCGTCGCGATGTCGAGCATTTCTTCCGGCGCGCCCTTGGTGACGAGCAATGTTTCTTCATCATGCGTGACGACAACGCTCATGCGCTTGCGTTCGAAGTCAAACGGTATTTCATCCATTTTTTCGTATCCATCCAGTGACAACTGCTCTTTGTCGAGTATCGCGTCGTCGAGGGGGTTGGTGATGCCCGTCTGAAATGCACTCGTGAGGTACGCGAAATGAAAGACATCTCCCGACTCCGTGCCTTCGGGATCAAGACATTCGATAAGCGCGATACGGTCTTCGGTGATCGTGCCGGTCTTGTCGGTACACAGGACATCAATGCTTCCAAAGGCCGGTATCGCCGAGAGACGCTTTACGATGACGCCCTTTTTTCCCATACTGATCGAGCCCTTGGACATCATCACGGCCATGATGGCTGGCAGAAATTCGGGCGTCATCCCGACGGCAATAGCGATCGCGAACAACAATGCTTCGAGCACATTACCGTCCTTTACCGCCGTGACCGTAAAGACCACGAGCGCCAGAATAATGATCACCCGCACGATGAATCCGCTAAAGGCCGCGATGCCGCGCGTGAATTCGCTCGGCTGGTCTTGCCCAGAGAGTCCTTGCGCAATAGCGCCATACTGCGTGCGCATGCCCGTCGCAGTGACGATCGCCCGCGCCGCACCCGTCGCTACCGCAGTTCCCGCAAATATGAGGTTCTGCGATTGCGTGATCTGCTCGGGAGTCTCGGCATGTTCGATGGCGTTTTTTTCAATAGGAAACGCCTCGCCCGTAAGCGCCGATTGGTTGACGAAGAAATCCTTTGCGGAGATCACCTGCGCATCGGCGGGCACGACATCGCCCGCGTTGAGCTCGATGAGGTCGCCGACGACGAGTCCCACGGCAGGGATCTCGATCGTTTTTCCTTCGCGTATGATCGTCGCTTTTGCAAGTACCCGCTCTTTGAGTTTGCTCACCGCGTTTCCGGCCTTGTATTCCTGAAAAAAATTAAGCGATACGCTCATGAGCACCATGACTGCGATGAGACTGCCGTCTACTCTGCTCCCGATAAGCCACGAGATGAGCGCTACGACGATGAGCACGACGATGAGCGGGCTTTGAAAATTGCGCAAAAAAAGCACGAGTGCCTTCGTGCGCTTTTCTTCGCGTATCGCATTGAGACCGTCACGCCGCAAACGCGCCCTAGCTTCTTTAAATGTCAGACCTGTGGTATGGTCATCTGGCATGGAATTCGTGACTTACCGCGACTGAAGCGTTTCGAGGTCACTGAGCACTTCTTTGGCATGCACTTCAGGCTTGACGTTCTCATAGACCTTGGCGATCATGCCGTCAGGATCGATCAAAAACGACGTGCGCAGCGTGCCCATGTATTCGCGACCCATCATTTTTTTCTTTTGCCAGACACCGTAGAGCTCGACAACCTTTTTATCGACATCGGCTAAAAGCGTAAATGGCAGTTCGTACTT
>CAZDRD010000097.1:0-2453 GCA_964507945.1 uncultured Candidatus Saccharibacteria bacterium | reverse complement strand
ACGATCTGACAGAAAATACAATCCTTTTGCATAACACGTCCACTTATATATTGTATGCTATCATAGAGAAGCAAATAGTATAGAGAGCTTATGAATATGACGAATTTGGAAGTACCACCATGCTTTTATCGCATCAGTGTCAAGGCCCTTGTTTTGGATGAGACAAGAACCAAATTTCTCATCGTAAAAGAAGAAAAAGGAGTATGGGAATTGCCCGGTGGTGGGCTTGATTGGGGAACGACACCGCAGGAAGATTTGGCACGAGAGATCAAAGAAGAGATGGGTCTCGAAACGGCCTGGGTTGCCGAACATCCATCGTATTTTCTCACATGTAAAAATAGGACAGGTATGTGGATCGCTAATCTACTTTATGAGACAAAGCTCGGTTCGCTTGATTTCACGCCTTCAGACGAATGTGTCGAAGTCGCATTTGTTGCACCTCCTGACATCGAGTCGTTCAATGCATTGGAAAACGTACGCGTTTTTGCACGCCAGTTTGATGCAAAAAATCATTACTGATGATGTGAATGAATAAGTCCACGCTCATCAGTAAGATACGCGAACTTGATCTGCCGTTTGGGCAGTACATCGTCGTCGGGGGAGCGGTTTTGGCGGCTCATGGCATACGGGAGACCAGTGATCTGGATATAGTCGTCACACCTGCTCTATTTGAAGCATTGCTGCAAAAAGGGTGGCCACTTGATGGCGTGTACGAGCAAAAGTGGAACAGAAAGCGTCTCAAGGAAGATGCTATTGAAATATATCCAGACCTATATCTTGAAAAGCAGCAGGTATTTCTTGATATTCAAGAGATCATCGATCACGCAGAAATAATAGACGGAATTCCTTTTCAGACGTTAGAACATTTATTGATGTGTAAAACTGACACAGGAAGGGAGAAGGATATGAGCGATGTGGTGGCTATAAGAAATTATTTAGCAAACCAACATGAATGAACAAGACATTCTCACCCTCATCAAAAATGACTCGTGGATGATGGAAGTCTTGGGTATTGCGCGGTCGCTTGGTTTGCCTGACTGGATGATCGGTGCGGGGTTTGTGAGAAATAAAATTTGGGATCATGTGCATGGGTACGTAAAGCCGCAAGTTGATACGGCTGATATCGATCTAGTCTATTATGATCCAGACGGTAATGATGAAAAAACGGACGAAGCACTTTCCGAGCGGTTCAGAGAGGAAACCGGATTGGTGTGGGAGATAGTGAACGAGTACTATGCTCATGTGTGGAACGATCTGCCGCCCTATACATCTACCGAAGATGCTATTTCGAAATGGCCGGAGACCGTGACGGCGATCGGAGTCACACTTGAAGAAGATGGAACACTACGTCTTATCGCACCATATGGAGTAGATGACATTATAAATATGGTTATCCGACCAACGCCGTCATTTGCAAATAAAATAGATATCATCAAAGAACGAGTTCGTAAAAAACAATGGCTCGAAAAATGGCCGAAGTTGAAAATTTCAGTTTGATCCAGTATGGTGTATCCAGACTGAACACCGACGGGGTGTACAGCTAACCGAAGTGAAAGAGGAGGTAGCGCACGATGGGAGCACATATCCATCAGCCGCGCGAGGGTATTTTTGGCATGAGACTTGCGCCAGGAGCGATTTTGCGGAACTACGACCTTTATCTCTCGACCACGGGTCGGTGGGATCGGTGCCCATGTCCGGGGGTTGTACTTGAAAACACCGAAGTGATATGGATACGTCCGGGAGGGATCCCCGAGAACGTGCGGGGGTTGCTGTGCGATCTCACCTCGTGTGGCGGCGATCTCTACGGATGCGTCATGGAGCGGAACGGCGCCTACTATATTGTCCCTGATCCGACGTGGAACGGAGATAGCCGCACCCAGATCAAGCGGGTGGAACACCCGGAATATTTACAAGATCTTATCGACTACGGCTATCTGGCCGTGAACCAAGAGGATCGTGTCTATACACTCACTGACGAGGGTAAACACGAAGGGGTACGATTGCGGGTTTGATAAGTCACTCGATCATCGATGGCCGCCTAGTAGCGAAAGCGAACGGCGGTTTTCTCTTTTGGCATATATTCATATGTGCTGAGAGAGGGCTGTCACGTATTTCATCCCTGCACACTATTTTTTATGGTACGCTACACGTATGTCACATAACAAAAGCAACCATACTACAAACAGCAGTTCGTTTCGAGAGCGCGTGAGGGATATCGTGCGCGCCATACCGAAAGGGCAGACCATGACCTACGGTGAAGTGGCGAAGCGGGCAGGGAATCCGGGCGCTGCGCGGGCGGTGGGGGCGATCATGCGCACGAATTATGATCCCGATATCCCCTGCCATCGCGTCATAAAAAGCGACGGCACGCTCGGCGGGTACAATCGTGGCGGCGTACAAAAGAAGCAATCATTGCTTGCCGCAGAACGGGGTAAGGTTATGGCGTAACGGCA
>CAZDRD010000096.1:0-2466 GCA_964507945.1 uncultured Candidatus Saccharibacteria bacterium | reverse complement strand
GCTTCTGGTCATAATAAACACTTGGAAGCCAACCGTCCCAGATGTGCACGATCTTGAGATCCTGCGACATTGGCTTTGGATTCTGCTCCGTGCTTCCGTATTTCCAAAGCGGGTACGGTGTTGGCTGGTAGTACGCCGTTGTCGCATTTGCTGGCACAACGGCCAACAATCCGAGTAGCAGCGCAAGAACGAGTGATACTCTTCGCATCAAAGTCTCCTTTCAGATCCAGGGGTGTAGAGAACAAACACACCCGACTATGTCGGGCGATCCGATGAGTAGTATAACACGCAAAATAAAGTCTTACAATATTTTTTCTTGTGTGACCAATTCCCCTTCATCTCCGAGTTGTATACCATGCGCTTTCACAAACCCCGCAGGTACTTCGAGTATGTATCGCGCGGGAGCTGTCGGAGTAAAGACTTTCGGATACGAGTCGGGAGACATGTTTTCTACTATATAGACAACATGCATCCCCTCGTCAAACCAAAGCACGTCTATGGGGAAATGCATGTCCGGCATCCAAATCCCGAAATAATCGCTTTTTTCAAAAACAAAAAACATGCCCGTGCCGTCCGCGAGCGAAGCGCGACCGGACAATCCGCGCTCCATTGCCTCGGGCGTCGAGACTGTTTCGATATGCACTATAGCATCGCGTATCGCGAGCGTATCGCCCGATTGCGATAGTGGCGAAGCGCGGCGTGTATGGTCCACATACAAAAATGTTCCGAGCAGAACGATGCCGCATATTCCCAAAATTATGGATAGTGTACGTATGCGCATGTTACGCGATCATGCTCGTGCAGTTGGGGCAGCGTTTCGCTTCGATATTGACGGATGATTTGCACTCGGGACAGATCTTGGTGGTCGGTGTCGGCGCCGGACTCCTGAGTTTGTTGATGAATTTCACCATCAGGAAAAGCGCGAGCGACATCAGGAAAAAAGTCAGGGCCGTATTGATAAAGATGCCGATGTTGATCGTGGCCACCCCCGCAGCCTTTGCGGCCTGGAATGACGCATAATGATCACGCGACAAGGGGATGAAAATATCTTTAAAATCGACATTACTTACTAGACTGCCCAAGGGCGGCATCAAGACGTCGTCAACAAGCGATTTAACGAGCGCCCCAAAAGCCGTACCGATGACGATACCGACCGCCATATCGATGGCGTTGCCTTTTACCGCGAACTCTTTGAATTCTTGGACGATTTTCATATTGCTCTTATATTTTATATTCTAACGCTTGAAAGCGCTGATGACAAGAAACACTCCGAGCAAAATAAGCACAATGAGTCCGCCAGCTGAAAGATCGAGATAAAATGCCGCGGCCATACCGGCAATGACCGAGAAAAATGAAATGATTTCGGCATATACGAGCGTCTTTACAAAACTCAATTCAAGCTGAAGCGCGGCAACGACCGGTATCACCATCAGGGCTGCGATCAACAGTACGCCCACGACAGGAATGGCAAGCGATATGGTAACCGCGGCAAGGACGATGAGTATCGTGTTTATGGTACGCACCGGAAGACCGCTCACTTGTGCGGACTCTTCGTCGAAAGAAATATAGACAAGCTCTTTATAAAACAAAAATACCGTAACCCCCACTATCACGGCAAGCGTCGCTATCGTATACACGTCTGCCTGCGTCACGGTGACAATACTTCCAAAGAGATACTTGAACAAATTCGCATTGAACCCGTGACCGAGGCTCAACAGAACGGTCGCAAGCGCGAGACTTCCGGAAAGGAATAATGCCAATGCCGATTCGCCATACACCTTTCGCACGCTACGCAGGCGTTCGATACCAAGCGACGAAAGTACCGTCGCCGCAAGCGCGGTAAAGATCGGGTTTATCTTCAAAAGAAGGCCGAGTGCGATACCCGCAAGAGACACGTGCGCCAATGTATCCGCGATGAGAGAGTATCGGCGCAGGACCAAAAAAATACCGATGAGTGGAGCGATGAATGCGACGATAATCCCCGCCTCAAGGCCTCGCTGTATAAAGCTGTACTGAAGGATATCTATCATGTCGTTTGATTTTTGGAATGGTGCGGATGCTCGACGACCTGCGTACTCTTCAAAAACCCGTCAACGGACTCATGGAAAAAGACCGTGCAGTCTATACATGCCACATGCATCGCTTCGTGTGCAATACTCTCGATGTCGTGCGTCACCAAGACGACGGTGAGATCAAGTTCTTGATTCAGTTTGCGCAAGAGCGCATAAAAATCTTTTTTTATTTCTTCTGCTACGCCGACGGTTGGCTCATCGAGAAAGATGATCTCCGGCTCGGTGGCAAGCGCCCGCGCAATGAACACCCGTTGTTGCTCGCCGCCGGAGAGATTGCCGATGAGGCGGTCATGCAATCGCCACATTTCTACGTATTCAAGCGCCTGTCGTGTTTTCTTTCGATCGTCTTCCGTGATTCGATGGAAAAGCCCGCGCCTCCCGAACCGTCCCATTG
>CAZDRD010000095.1:0-2468 GCA_964507945.1 uncultured Candidatus Saccharibacteria bacterium | reverse complement strand
GATCGAGCACGGTTCGCGCCGCTTCGATGCGCGTCGCGGTACGCGTGTATTCGTTTACCAGCGCCGGTTCGAATGCCTGGCTTTGATCCTGGATGGTCTTTTGCTTTTCCTCAATGGAAGAGGTGAGGTGCTGCTTGTAGAAATACAAGACGCCGCTTGCGCCGAGTGCCACGAGCAATATAAGAAACGTGACCATCGTGGCGAGCCCCGTGGGCGCTCCGGTTTTCTTGGGCACGAAACGCGTCTCCTCCGGTTGTTGGAGCGACTGTTTGGGAATGAACGATGTTTTAAATTTTGCCTCCATTGTTTATCGAGAGATACAAACGTAGGTACTATACATTATACGGACATATGAGCTCAAAACCTTGTTAGTTATCCACTCCGTCCTTGTGTCATTCAACCGATCTCTTGCAGTTTACGGAGCGCGACGCCGACCGCGACGGAAAATTCCGGCCCCGCTTCCTTGAGCACCTCTTCGAGAAATGCCGGCGCCTGCACGTGAGCGAACGGATCGGCGCGTTCGATCTGGATTTCGAGTTTCTTGCGCGCAAATTCGTCGAGTCCTTTCATGGTCGCGCCGCCGCCGGTCAGTACCACCTTGCCGATCGCTTGATTGTACTTCTTTTCGAAACTCAACAGCGCGCGCTGCACTTCGATAAAGATGTACTCCATCGTGAGGGTTGCAATGTGCGAGATCGGTGTCGAAGATTCGGACGTTGGGTTGCCGGACGTCAGGAGCCCCGTATCGCGCTTCATCTCTTCCGCTTTGGCGATGCTCGTATGGCCGGTATTTGCAAGCGCAAGGGTTATATCTTGGGAACCCTTGCTGATGACGTGCGAACTCAGGATGATCCCCAGCTGTACGACGTAGACCTTGGTCGTTGCCGCACCGATGTCGACCACCGCGACGGGCGTCATGCCCCGCTCGGCGATCGAGCGTATCGCGCTGAATGTCTCGATCTCGTAAAAACTGGGTGACAGTCCCGCGAGCTTGAGTGCATCGGTATATTTTGCGAGCGTATCGCTGTGAATGGCCACCAAAAGGACGAGCGTCGTTTTCGCTTTCTTTGGGTCTTCGCTTGCTTCGGAGCGGCCACCGCCGTAAAAATACTTCGCTTCCCCTTCCGGTACCACGAACCAATCGAGCTGCACTTCGGATATGGGCACGGGAATGTACTTTCTCGCCTCGATCGGTATCATACTGGCAAGCTGCTGCGCGCCCAGAGCGGGCATCTCGAGCAAGGTCACGAGGCTTGACGAGAACGGTATTGCCGCGCCGCAGGAAGTGGACGTGACATTGGATTCTTTGATAACATCCTTGAGCGCCTCGGCGATCTTGTCCTGCGAGAGGTTGGTCGCCCTGCCGACTTCAAGCTGTGCATACGGGCCAAGCGCAAGTTCGCCGTACGTTTCGAGCACGGCAGTTCCGCGCTCTTTGCGCAACTGCACGACCTTGATCGAAGAATTGCCAAGATCAATACCCACAACGCTCGTAGCCTTGGGGCGCAGTAGAGTGGAATGTACCATTTCGGTGAGCTTTTCAAGCATGACAATAAAGAACGCTCGTGCGTAACGTACCCGTAGTATATCATGCGCCGTGTGTGACTAAAGTATTTTGTGGGGACTATGCGATATATTGAAGCTGTCAAAAAAATTCCTGCCATCATCGTACGCTGGGTATTTCCCGTTGCGTCGCCTGTCGATGCGCTGATGCGCAAGTCTCCCGAGGCAGTGCTCATGCACGCGCAGCCTGCACGACTCATACTCCCCGATGCCATCGCCGTGTTTTCATATAAAGACAAAGGGATACGGAAACTGATATGGAGTTTGAAATATTACCACAACAAAGCCGCCGCGAAACTTTTGGGCGAAGCGCTCGCATGCGCCACCGTTGAAGACCTCGCCGAAAAACAGGAGTTCGGCACGTTTCTTTCTCCGCTTATCATCCCTATTCCCCTCCATCCAAAGCGGGAAACGGAGCGTGGCTACAACCAATCATTGCTTTTGGCACGCGCATTTGCACAGCGATCCGGGTTTCCATGGGAAACCGTGCGATCAGACATCCTCTTTCGCACGAAAAATACCGAGGCGCTCGCTCGTAGCATGTCGCGTAGCGTACGATACCAATCTATGAAAAACGTTTTTGCGATTTCAAAAAGCGAACAGATTCAAAAAGAGTTAGCAGGCAGAGATATTATACTCATAGACGATGTCATAACGAGCGGGGCGACAATGACCGAAGCCAAGCGCGTACTTATAGAAGCAGGAGCGCGAGAAATACTTATGCTTGCGGTTGCGCATTGAAAAGTATATATAAATGAATAATCCGCCTAGCTAAAAAGCTTTGGCGGACGTTGGATGAAGGTGCAGATGATCTTCAAAATTTCCCGAAGGAAACTTTTTGATCTATCTAAATATGAGTATACTCCCCTCCCCTAGCTTGTCAAATAAAAGTTATGCACTTTTTA
>CAZDRD010000094.1:0-2468 GCA_964507945.1 uncultured Candidatus Saccharibacteria bacterium | reverse complement strand
GCGCGGCGATCGGTCGCGGGGCAGGGGGCCATTGCTTCATCAAAGACTTTGCCGCGTTTGAAAAACTTTACAAAGAAAAAGTCACCGATGCGGCGGGTCAGGCAGTCCTCGACGCGCTCCAAAAAAAGAACAATGAACTCCTGCGCTCTTCTGGGAAAGATCTCGACCTCTTGGAGAGTGTGTTTGGGGAAGAATTAGAGCGATAACTCCAATAAATTCTCAATATAACTTGACAAATAAATTTTCAAATGTTTGTATTGCATACAGTGCATACGCACCTGCTTGTGGATGAGCTACATGCAGAACAGCCTGCTAGTTCCAGATCTATAAGGGACTGGGACGATGATGGAGGTTATGAATGGCCAAAATAGTACTGTATTTGCCAGCAAATACCTTTCACTCCTTCCTGCGAGAGGATCGTTGGGGGAGGATGAGCACAGAACGTATGGGCCTGTGCGAGATCGGGAAGTCAGGCATCCCGGTAACCGTGAGTCATCAGGGTATCGATTACGAACTGTGCCCTTATTTGGAAGAACTGCTTCGCCAATATGCCTCGAATATTGAGGTGGCTGGGGCTCCCTATGGGCACCCACTGTTGCCTCTCTTTGAGAACGGGCAGACTAAATATGTTGGCTTCGAGACCGCATATCGTGCTCGTGTATCGACACTGCCGGTGACTTTCTTTCCGGAGTTCGCAACGCCTGGGGAGCGTTTCATCCCCACGAGATTCTTCTTTGTTTTGAAGAATCAGACTGTCTCGTACTCGATGACGGTTGGAGTAGGGAAAGCGGCGGCCGATTGGGATCTGGTGGTTGATCCCCTTCCTCGGTCATGTGCGGTACGTTTTGGGAAAAAGATCGGGCTGGTGCTTGATGGATACGAAGGTTTCCTTAAGACATGGTTTGCGTATGCAGCAGTGCCGACGCAGACTAATCTGGAAGCACTCATGGAGCAGTTTGCCGCAATGGCAAACGATCCTCGTCCGTTCATCATTGTGCCCCTTGATCTCGAACAGCCGTACGTCGGCTCGGCACTCGGTGCTCATCTTTGGACATTGTTCTTTGACGAACTCAAAGAGCGAGGGTTGGATCGCCATATCGTACCGCTCTCAAGTATTCTGGGCGACGTGGAGGGTATACAGGACAAGCTGCCGTCTATCAGGCAACCGGAACGAGTCTATGCAAAATGGACCATTCATCGGGCGCAACTCAACCACTTAGATCGGCTCAAAAGGCTTGCTCCAGCAAATGGGCGTGAGTTCTTGCTCTACTCGCTGGCGGGAGGCTCAGACTTTTTGTCGTCTTGCAATCGGCATGTGTTACAGTCGAGAGGTGCATCACCCTCGGTCACGTGTCAGGATCTTGAGGGCAACAAGGTCATTATGAGCCAGGGACCCAACCTGCATTTGCAAGAAGTTTCCCTCGCCGCATGGGATGTTCTGCGCCATGGCGACAAGACACTAGCACGTAGAATAGTCGAACGTATTGCCGCAAATGCGGACTGTAATGGCATGAATGCTTTTGCAGAAGCAATCGTGCATTGGGCGGCAGATCGTAACGTATAAAAGATCATAAACAACTGCCGGAGTGGGTAACTCCGGCTTTTTAATTCTTATTAAACTCACACACGCCCCGGCTTTTGCCGGGGCGCTTTTGGCAGGATTACTATCCTACCGTACGTTACGGAGTCGTCACTTCAAAATCTGCGTCCGTGTCAGTGACGGCGACGAGTTTAAAAACCCTGCCATCAATTTCAATGGCCTCGCCGATATCGAGCTGGACGAATGTCAGGTCGATTGCCTCGGGGCTTCTTTCCACAGTAGTGAAGATTAGCGATTTGCCTGGCAAAAGGTTAGTAAGGCCAATCTCAACACCGCCTCTTTCCAGGGTTGTAACCCCCTCCTTAAAGGTTAGGATGGAAGTCTCCGGCCGCGTCGCACATGCGGACACAAAAACAAAAAGGAGCACGGCGATTACGAAAGAGAAACGACTAACACTAACTGCTCTCACGTGTACCTCCTTCAGTATGGAATCGAGATTCACCAAGTGATCCCTGTGTAAATTTGCCACAATGTAACATATATGTCAAATTTCTTTCTCTCACATCCACTTCGACTTTATGCTATTCTACGTTCATGAAATTGCTTTTCATCACTCAAAAAATACATCAGGACGACGACGATCTGGCATTTGTCATACTCTGGGTCAAGGAGTTTATCAAACAAGGGTTTGAAGTGGAAGTGGTCACGCTTCAGAAAGGGAAGTTCGATGACGCATTTCCTGTCTACTCACTTGGTAAAGAAAAAGGAGTCGGAAAGTTTGGACGCATCGTACGATTTCTCAAATACATTTTTACACTCAAATACGACCGCGTGTTTGTGCACATGAATCCAGAGTATGTGACTTTGGGAGGATGGTGGTGGTTTTTGACGGGGAAGCCTATCTACTTATGGTACACGCACTACACGA
>CAZDRD010000093.1:0-2471 GCA_964507945.1 uncultured Candidatus Saccharibacteria bacterium | reverse complement strand
TGTGGGTTTTAATGAGGTTGGCTTCAAGCAAGAGCGCTTCAAGTACCGAGTCGGTTTCACGCCAATCGAGATCGGTCGCCTCTTCGGTCATTTTGACGATGTACTGCCCGCGTGTCTGCATCAGATCGGACGAGAAATAGCTTTTCACTCGATCTCGCAGCGACGTTGCCTTGCCGATGTATAGTATTTTTTTGCGCGGTCCAAGAAAAAAATACACGCCGGGCGTGTCGGGCAATTTCTTTTTTGCGAGATCTTCTTTGGTCATAAAATGAGGTGACCCGGGCCGATTCCCGGGTCACGCGCGGCCTTAAGCTGCAACAAGCATTGAGGGCACTTCTTGCAGATCAAGCAAGCGCGCCCTAAATAACTCATAATACTCAGTCTTGTTGGGCCCACTGTATCGAGCAAGCAATTCTTCTGCTGTCGCAATGTCTTGCGTGGTACACACTTGGCAGAAACCATTTTCTGCCATTCGACTTACCGGTGTTTGACTCCCAAGCCCACAACAGAAGTAGTACATGAACGCAAAACTGCGGCCGTCTTTCCGTACCCCGACTTTACGAGTAGACATGTGGCTCACCGCCATCAATTGAGAACTTCCTAAGACTTTATAATATCACTGAACGAACGCTTTTGCAATGGGTTATGCGTTTAAAACTTTCTTCAAATACTTTGCAGTATGCGAGCCTTTGGCGCGGGCGACGTGTTCGGGCGTACCCGATGCGACGACTTGCCCACCACCAACACCACCCTCGGGACCGATGTCGATGAGGTGGTCGGCGCACTTGATAACATCCATGTTGTGCTCGATAACTACCACTGTATTGCCACGGTTGACGAGCTCTTGGAGTATGTCGATGAGTTTGCGTACATCTTCATAATGCAAACCAATCGTCGGCTCATCGAGGAAATAAATGGTTTTCTGGGTGTGCGTACGATAGAGTTCAGAAGAAATCTTGACGCGCTGTGCCTCGCCGCCAGAGAGCGTTGTCGCCGACTGACCAAGTGCTAAGTACGAAAGACCGACGTCAGAGAGGGTCTTGAGCCGATCGTAAATGGCCGGAATATCGATGAAAAAATCCATCGCTTCTTCGATCGTCATTTGCAAGACTTCGTGGATATTTTTCTTTTTGTAGCGCACTTCAAGCGTCTCTTTCATGAACCGTTTGCCATTGCAGACGTCGCATTCGACATAGACCGTCGGCAAGAAATGCATCTCGACCGCGATCTGTCCATTACCCTGACACGCTTCGCAACGTCCACCTTTGACGTTAAAGGAGAAGCGACTTGCCTTCCACCCGCGTGCGCGAGCTTCTTCGCTCGCGGCAAAAAGATCGCGGATGAACGTAAACGCGCCCGTGTAGGTTGCGGGGTTTGAGCGTGGCGTGCGACCGATCGGCGACTGATCGATCATGACCACGCGCGAGAGGTATTCGGTGCCCGTGACGCTTGCCGCATTAAAAGTTTCGATGCTGCGGTGCTTTTTCTCAAGTCGCGCGAGGAGATTTTTGTAGAGTATTTCGTACATAAAAGAAGACTTGCCTGAGCCGGAGACGCCAGTGATCGCGACAAGCCGACCGAGTGGCACGTCGACGTCCATGTGTTTGATGTTAAAGACCTTGCCAGCACGCACTTTGATCGCACCTCTGTCTTCCGTGCGGCGTTTCTGCGGTACTTCGATGCTTGTTTCCCCGCGCAAATACGAAAGTGTCAGCGACCCAGACGTATTTTTCTTTGCACTCAATAATTTTTCAAGCCATCCTGACACGACGACATGACCGCCGTGCACACCGGCGCCAGGCCCAATGTCGATCAGATAATCGCTCGCGAGTATCGTATCCTCGTCATGCTCGACAACGATGATCGTGTTGCCGAGGTTGCGCAGTGCCACGAGCGTCTTGATGAGCCGCTCGTTGTCGCGTTGATGTAAACCGATCGTCGGCTCATCGAGGACATACAAAGCACCGACCAGTCCCGACCCGAGCTGCGACGCGAGACGTATACGTTGCGCCTCGCCGCCCGAGAGCGTGTTAGCCTTGCGGTTGAGCGTGAGGTATTCGATACCGACGTTGATCATAAACTGGAGGCGGCTGGTGATCTCTTTGAGAAGCACGCTCGATATCTCCCATTCTTTTTCGGTAAATTCTACCGACTCAAGAAACGCTTTTGCATCTTTGATGGACATGCGCGTATAGTCAACGATATTTCTGCCGGTCTCTTTCGTACCTCCCAAAAATACATGAAGCGCTTCGGGCCGCAGTCGTGCGCCGTGACAGACAGAACAGACTTCGTGATGAAAAAAGCCTGTCATCCCCAAACCATTACAGGCAGGACACGCGCCGTAGGGTGAGTTAAAAGAAAACAGCCGCGGCTCGACTTCAGGAAATGACGTACCATCGTTGGGACAGATGAATTTCGAAGAAAGCGTGCGGTTTTCGCCCTGCGTTTCGATCGTGATAAGCCGTTCAGCT
>CAZDRD010000092.1:0-2479 GCA_964507945.1 uncultured Candidatus Saccharibacteria bacterium | reverse complement strand
GTGTTTTGGGAGAGCGGCATTACGATGTGCAGATCATCGGCGGTGTCACGCTTCACAAGGGCAACATTGCCGAGATGCGCACCGGCGAAGGCAAAACCTTGGTGGCGACCTTGCCTGCGTACCTCAATGCGCTTGAAGGTAAGGGCGTGCATGTCGTCACGGTCAACGAATATCTCGCCCGCCGCGACGCGGTGTGGATGGGACAAGTATATGCATCGCTCGGACTCTCGGTGTCGGTGATCAATGCATTTGCATCATATTTGTATGATCCGGCGCATACCGATGCCGGTGAAGACCGTGAGCGCGATCAACTCGGATCATTCAAAGTCGTGCACGAATTTTTACGACCGTGTTCACGACGTGAAGCATACGAAGCGGATATCACCTATGGCACCAACAGCGAATTCGGTTTCGATTATCTGCGCGACAACATCGAGTACGAGGTGCGCGAACTGCGCCAGCGCGATCCGCATTTCGCGATCGTTGACGAGATCGACTCGATCCTCATCGACGAAGCGCGTACGCCGCTCATCATCTCGGCACCTGCGGCAGAATCGGAAGATTTATATGCGAAGTTTGCAACCATTGCGCGCCAGCTTGAAAAAGATGTCGATTTCGAGGTGGATGAAAAACAGCGTGCGGTCACATTGAGTGAAAAAGGTATTGAAAAAGCTGAAAAACTTCTGGGCGTTGAAAATATTTATACCGACAAAGGCATCAAATACGTGCATCATCTCGAAACAGCGGTTCGCGCCAAAGCGCTTTTTGAACTTGATAAACACTATGTCGTGCGCGATGGTGAAGTGGTGATCGTCGACGAATTCACTGGCCGCATGCAGCCTGGCCGGCGATGGTCGGAGGGTCTCCATCAGGCGATCGAAGCGAAAGAAGGCGTTGCGGTGCAGCGTGAGTCGCGTACGTTCGCATCCATCACGTATCAAAATTATTTCCGCATGTATAAAAAGCTGGCGGGTATGACGGGTACCGCCGCGACTTCAAAAGAAGAATTTTACTCGGTCTATGGTCTCGATGTCATCACGATTCCGACCAATAAGCAGATAGCGCGTATTGACCATAACGATCTCATCTTTATCAACGAACGCGGGAAGTATCAGGCAATCGCAAAAAAGGTCAAAGAGCTACATGACAAAGGACAGCCGGTTTTGATCGGTACAGTTTCGATCGAAAAGAACGAGGCGCTGTCGCAATATCTGACCAAAGAAGGCGTACCGCACGAATTGTTGAATGCAAAGAACCATGAACGCGAAGGCGAGATCGTCGCGCAGGCGGGACATAAAGCGCGCGTCACGCTCGCGACCAACATGGCCGGCCGTGGCGTGGACATCAAACTGGGCGGCAATCCGGCGACCAAAGAAGCATACGAAGAAGTGAAAGAGAAAGGCGGACTCTTTGTATTGGGTACCGAACGTCATGAAGCGCGACGTATCGATGATCAGCTGCGTGGACGCGCGGGACGCCAAGGCGACCCGGGCGCGACACAGTTTTACGTATCGCTTGATGACTCGCTTATGCGCGTCTTCGGTAACGCTGATACCATCAAACGTGTCATGACACGCGCGACCACGAGTGAAGACGAGCCGATCCAACATTCCCTCATCACCAAGACGCTTGAGAACGCGCAAAAACGTATCGAAGGATTCCATTTCGATGCTCGCAAGCGCGTGCTTGCGTTTGACGACGTGCTCAACCAACAGCGACTTTCAATGTATAAAGCACGTCGGGCGCTTTTGGTCGGCGCTTCGGAAGACGTACAACAGTATCTCGATATGGTTGTTGCCGGAGATGAAACTACGGAAGCGGTCATTGCCGAGAAAAAGGCGTTGCTTGGCGAAGAAGAATTTTACCACGTCGCTCGACGGCTGTGTTTGCAAACGATCGATCTTTTTTGGCTTGAACACCTCGAAATGATGGACCACTTGCGTTCGTCGGTGAACTTGCGCGCTTATGGTCAGCGCGATCCGTTGATCGAATACCGCAAAGACGGCCTGCGGCTCTTCCGTGATCTTGAGGCGGCGATAGCCGATCAGATCATCAAATTGCTGCCCTCGATCGGTGCCGGAGCGTTCGTCAAAGAAGAAGAGCAGATGAAAAAAGAAGCGGCACAAGCGCAACAGCAAAGCGCGCAGGCGTCTGCGGGGAGTGATGGCGCTCCCAAAAAGCCCGTCACGCGGGGTGTCGAGGAGAAAATCGGCCGCAATGAGATGGTCACCATCAGAAACGGCACCGAAACCAAGACACTCAAATACAAAAAAGCCGAAACATTCCTCCAAAACGGCTGGGTGATAGATAAAAATAACAAATAACGCCCGTCTACGTTACTTATGAGTACCCACCCCTTCGTTACCTACCTGAAGCGTAGTCGCTTGGCAGGGAGCGGAAGGTAGGTAACGAAGGGGTGGGTGTGTACTTGTACACATTTTTGCCTAGAATCGACTATTTTTTAGGTGTTCTTGGGGGT
>CAZDRD010000091.1:0-2551 GCA_964507945.1 uncultured Candidatus Saccharibacteria bacterium | reverse complement strand
ACAGCGCGTACATTTACTTCGTCCTGTATCAGCGCAAGCAATTCGGGCGAGAGTGTTTGGGCGCTTTTTTGTATCGTCAAAGACGCGAGCGGTTGACGCACTTTGATACCCGCCCGTGCGCGGGCCTCCAGACCAAGCGATACGATGCCGCGCACCCGCTCCATGTCTGTGAGCAATTGCCGGTCATCATCCGAAAGCGACGGCACGGTCGGCCAGTCGGCCAAATGCACGCTCTCCTCTTTTCCTTTTGCACCGCGATAGATATCTTCTGCTATAAAAGGCGTCAGCGGGGCCATGAGCGTCGAGAGCGTTTCAAGCACATACCGCGTTGTCGCCAGCGCATACTGTCTATCGTCCCCATCGCTCTTGAAACGATCTCGCGAACGGCGGATGTACCACGTCGAAAGATCGGTCACGAAATCCCGCACCATTCGTCCGGCACGGACGGTATCATACGCGTCGAGCGCGCCGGTCATTTCTTCGATCAATTGCGAAAGTCGCGCCAATATGAAGCGGTCAAGTACGTGCGGGCTTTGTGTCGTGTCGGCATCGGATGCGTTCGCATACATGACATAAAAAGAATACGCGTTCCAAAGGATGTTGATGGTGCGATTATGCGTCTCTTTGAGTTCTTCGTCCTTGAACTTCACGTCTTCCGCCTGCATCACGACACTCGTCAAAAGATACAACCGCAATGCGTCGGCGCCGAAACGGTCGAGGTTGAGCAACGGATCGGTGAAGTTACCTTTCGACTTGGACATCTTTGCGCCATCCTGTGCCAAGATCGTGCCCGTGTTGACGACATGCTTGAACGCCTGTCGATCAAATACTGCAGTACCGACTGCATGCATATAGTAAAACCATGTGCGCGTCTGAGCGATGTACTCTGCGATAAAATCCCCAGGCGAACGCTTTTCAAATTCGTCTTTATGCTCAAACGGATAATGATATTCCGCAAACGGCATCGAACCGGACTCAAGCCAACAGTCCACGACTTCCGGTATGCGCACCAAGCGTGCGCCGTCTTTGGCCACAAGTGTGAGCTCGTCGATGTACGGCCGATGATAATCAAGCTCGTATTCCCTGTTGTGCGGCAGAGGCACGAATGCAATCTCGGCCACGGCAGCGTTGTCGGGACGATGCGCGTCAAAGCGATCGTGGATCTCGCCTTTGGTCAGGCCTTCCGCAATACCCGCGAGTAAAATAAACGGCTGTTCGTGCGTGACGATGAGTATCGTTTCGTGGGCATAGGCCGCTTCGATCTCATAGAGTGCTTCACCGACGCGCTTGCGGACATCGGCCAAGGTCTCGCCACCAGAAGGCGCTTTTTCAAAACGGTCGTTAAGTGTCGGTACGAGCGCGCGAAATTCGGATGCGGCATGACCTTCAAGCTCACCGAAACGCATTTCGCCAAGGCGCGCATCATATGAGATGTTTTCCTTTGCCACCTTGAGCGTCGTCGCGATGCGTTCTACCGTTTCTTTCGTGCGCAAAAATGGCGACGCGATGATGCGCGTGATCTTTTTTTCTTTCAAATGCGCGGCGGCTTCATCTACCTGCTTCTTTCCTATCTCCGTAAGTCCAAGCGAACTGTGGACGTCGGAATCAAGCACATCGCGCACGTTATTTTCCGCTTCACCGTGCCGCATGACGAAATAACGATTGCCGGATTTTTTCGTGTACTGTTTGAGTTCTTCGAGCGAACCGATCACATGGACCTCGCCACTTTTTTCATGTTTCCATATCGGAAGCGGAGAAGCCCAGAAACGATTGCGCGAAATGTTCCAGTCGGGCGCGTCGGTGACGATATTTTGAAAGCGGCCGTGTTTGATATGCTCCGGATGCCACGAGACGTTTTCATTAAGCGCAAGCATCCGGTCTTTTATTTTTTGGATATTCACAAACCATGACGTAAGGGCATTGTAGATGAGGGCCGTACCGCAGCGATAGCAGTGTGGATATGAGTGCGTATACTGCTCTTTTGAAAAAACGAGTTCGCGCTTTTCAAGATCTTCGATGATCTTTTGATTGCCTTTTTTGAAGTAGTCGTGACGCAAAAACTCCGGCGCATCGTCATTGTAATGCCCCGACGCATTGAGAAGCGGCACGATCGGAAGATTATTTTTGACACCGAGCTGGTAGTCGTCTTCACCGTACATTGGTGCGATATGTACGATGCCGGTTCCCTCCCCCGTGGTCACGAAATCACCGGCGTACACTTTGTATGCAGTCTCCGTTTTATTTTTCGGTACATCAAAAAGCGGTTCGTATGAGAGACCAACTAAATCTTTTCCCGAAAATACTGTTACTTTTTCTTCACGCCCCTCAGTCACTCTCGTCATTTCAGAAATAACATATACACCACCCCGAAGTGACGCAACATATGTCTCTCTGGCATTTACTGCAAGTGCGACGTTTGCCGGCAGCGTCCACGGCGTCGTCGTCCATGCGAGTATATATACATCGCCTTGCAAACCAATTTTCTCAGGATTCTTGACTTTAAACTTTACCGTCACCGTTTCGTCCGTCACATCTTTATATGAATGATCCA
>CAZDRD010000090.1:0-2580 GCA_964507945.1 uncultured Candidatus Saccharibacteria bacterium | reverse complement strand
AAGGAGAGCGACAAGATCATGCTCATGCGCAACCTCTCGGCGATGATCAAGGCCGGACTCGCGCTTTCGCGTGCGCTCAATGTCATGGAGCGCCAGACCCGCGGCGACAAACTCAAGGCTGTGTTGCAGGCGCTGCAAGCCGACATACAGAAAGGCGGTGATCTGCATTCGGCGATGGCGGTACATAAAAATATCTTTTCACCACTCGTTATCGCCATGGTGAAAGCGGGGGAGGAATCCGGCACCCTTGCCGACGCGCTTCATATCGTCGCCGATCAGCTTGATCGCGCGTATCAGCTTAAAAGGAAGATACGCGGCGCGCTCATCTATCCGGGGATCGTAGTGACGGCGCTGGTCGGTGTCGGTATCATGATGCTTATCTATATCGTGCCGACACTGACGCAGACGTTTACCGAGCTCAATATAGAATTGCCACTCTCGACCAAGGTCATCATCGGTGCGAGCGATTTCCTCGTCCACAATACATTCTTGGCGCTCATTCTGGTCATCATGGTGATAGCGGGATTTTTTTCATTGATGCGCACCAAGGCGGGGCAGCGTGGATTCGATTGGTTCTTGCTTCACATGCCGCTTATCAAGCCGATCGTAAAAGAAACCAATGCCGCGCGTACGGGCCGTACGCTCGCCTCGCTTTTAGCGGCCGGCGTCAACGTGATCAGCGCATTTGAGATCACGGGAGAGGTGATACAAAACTCTTTTTATAAGACGATACTGTTCGAAGCGCAAAAGAGTGTACAGAAAGGTTCGCCCATTGCGGGTATTTTCATTCAGCATGAGAAGCTATATCCGCCACTCGTCGGTGAACTTATCGCGGTTGGCGAAGAGACCGGTAACCTTCCCGACATGCTTCTTGAGGTTGCTACGTTTTACGAAGGGGAAGTGGATCAAAAGACAAAAAATATTTCGACCGTGATCGAGCCCTTGCTGATGCTCGTGGTCGGCGTCGCGGTCGGTTTTTTTGCCGTGTCGATGATCACACCGATCTACAACATCTCCTCGGCGATATAAAATAGAGCGTGACAGAGAAACGTTACCGCGTACCGTGACGGCGAAAGAGATATGCCGCAATCGGGATCGCTATCGCGCTTGTGGCAAGACACCACAGGACTGCGATCCATGCATGATTGCCGATCGGCGTGCCGACCATAAGTGCACGAATGGCTTCGATCACATGCGTCACTGGCTGATTTTCGGCAAACACCCGCAACACGAGCGGCATGCCGTCGGTCGGCACGAAGGCCGAGCTTGCAAAGGTGAGCGGAAAGACGACGAAAAAACCGAGCCACTGCACCGCTTCGACGCTCTTGGCTAAAAGGCCCATAATGGCCGAAACCCAGGAGAGGGCAAACGTAAACAACAGCACGATGAGCGCGATGCCGATCCATTCAATCACCGATGCGGTCGGTCGAAATCCCACCAACAGGGCGACGAGGATCATGATGATCGAAGAGATCATGTTGCGCGCAAGGTCGGCGACGACGTGTCCCGTCATGACCGCCGAGCTTATCATGGGAAGCGATTTGAAACGATCGATGATCCCGCGCTTGAGATCGGTGGCGACGGAAAGCGAGGTAGTCATCGCGCCGAATGCGGCAGTTTGTACCAAAATGCCGGCAACGAGAAAGTTTACATAGCTGACGCCGCCGGTGTCGATCGCGCCGCCGAACACGTACCGAAACAAAAGCATGAACATGATCGGCTGGATCGTCGCGCCCAAGAGCTGATCGGGATTTTTGACGATATGCTTGAGACTGCGTTTGATCAAAACGCTCGTGTCCGACACTGCCCAATACAGACGCGAATGTGTTGATGAATGTGTGGTCATTGTTTTTCAGTTACCTCTTCTGTTTCACTTTGTGTCTCGTGTCCGGTGAGATCGAGAAAGACGTCGTCGAGCGTTGGATTGTGCACCGACATGCTGTCGATCTCGATTCCGGCGTTATATAAAAGGTCAAGGACGCGTTTGACCTCGCGTACGCTACCGTCGGTCGGTATGCTGATGCTGCGTTCCTGTACGTCATACGATGCTTCTACGGCAGCAAGTGCATGGCGCGCCTGTTCAAAATCGTGACGCGCATCGATGATGAGTTCGATCCGCTCCCTCCCCACACGCGCTTTGAGTTCTTCTGCCGTACCGTGCGCGATCACTTTTCCGTGGTCAATCACCGCGATCTGGTCGGCAAGCTTGTCCGCCTCTTCGAGATATTGGGTGGTGAGCAGTATGGTAGCGCCTTCGTTTTTGAGTCTCTGTATGACGTCCCACATGGAAAGGCGGCTGCGCGGGTCAAGGCCGGTGGTTGGCTCGTCGAGGAAAATAACGGGAGGCGTTGCAACGAGCGATGCGGCAAGGTCGAGTCTGCGGCGCATGCCGCCGGAATAGGTTTTCGTAGGGCGATCGGCCGCATCAGTGAGATCGAATTGCTCCAACAGTTCTCCAGCGCGTTCTTTGCTTTTTTGGCGATCCAGATGATAGAGACGACCCATCATCTCGAGGTTTTCGCGGCCGGAAAGGAATTCATCCACTGCCGCGTATTGTCCGGTGAGTCCGATATTGCGACG
>CAZDRD010000089.1:0-2609 GCA_964507945.1 uncultured Candidatus Saccharibacteria bacterium | reverse complement strand
AAAAGAAGGCCTGCCGTATGTCATCCTTGAAACCGCCGCCGCTTCGGTTCCTGTCGTCGCAAGTGCGATTCCGTCTTTGAAGGATATATTGGTTGACGATCGAACTGCTCTTTTGACGCCCCCCCGTGACCCACGCGCGCTTGCGCATACGCTTGAAACGCTTATGGATAGTCCGGCGCGACGTCACGCTCTTGGCAGTACGTTACATGAGTATGTCGTGCAAACCTATTCGCTTGCAACGATGATCGAAAAGACTATCGCGTGCTATGCCCCCAAAAACTCGTTATCAGCTTCTTCGCGCGGAACGGTACGGGAATAGCGGCGCATGCTCGTGAGGATGCCGAGTGCCGCGAATTCGGTGATGAGATGCGACCCGCCATAACTCAAAAACGGGATGGTGATACCCGTGACCGGCAAAAGACCGATATTCATACCGACATGAATGATGATATGACTCATGAAGACGATCACGATACCCACGCCGTAGAGCATTTCGAAATTGCTCGCACCATAACGCGATATGGCGAGTATGCGCCATAGCAAGATCCCGAACAGTATAAACAATACGCATACCCCGACGAATCCCCACTCTTCGGCAAACGCAGCAAAAATGAAATCGGTTTCGTATTCGGGCAAAAACGCGAGCTTCGATTGCGTGCCATAACCGACCCCTTTGCCGAAAATCTGACCGGAACCCACGGCGATCGTCGATTGGTATGCGTTGTAACCGGCACCGCGGATATCGGTGAGCGGATTGAGAAACGTGAGGATACGGGCTTTTTGATAATCTTGAAATGCAAAGAGCCAGAGTCCTCCAAAGGTCACGGTACCTAACAACACGACGCTGAGTAAATGCTTCTTCGATATTCCCGCGACGAGCACTGTACCGAGCCAGATAGAAAAAACGATCATCGCCGAACCGAAATCCGGTTGGAAGAACAACAGCGCAAAGAAAATGAATGCGTAAGCACCGGAAACGATGATATGCCTGAAGTGTGCGATCTCGACGTGCCGGCGTGAGAAATATTTGGCCAAAATAAGCACCAGGACGATCTGTGCCGGATCGGCAGGTTGCAGCGAAAAAAAGCCGAGATCGAAACGATTTTTTGCGCCCAAGATCACTGTCCCCGCGATCAAAAGCAGTATAAACAGCGACACGATGATAACGTACAGCGTCATGACGACCGACGTCCGACGAAAGACTCGCGCATCAAGCACGCTCATGAGTACGAATGCGACGATCGCGCCGCATAGCCACCAGATCTGATGGGTAAAAAAGATATTGTCACCGGAAAAGGAATTCATGGTGACCGCTCCTGCTATGGTCAGCAACAGCGCGCTCCCGATGAGGAGCGGATCTATGGTGTTGAGATACGTCCGAAACATCCTACCCACGATAAACCATAGCCTCTGCCCGATCAAGGGGTGAGGCTTTTTTGCGGCGGCGTGCGAGCAATGACTTCGATCCGACTTGATTGTCCGCTCAGCGGCCTTGGCCATGTAAAGGTCAATTTCTTGGTATCCTGTCCCGAAAGAAGCGGTACGATCGTGCGGGACACCGCTATCGCATTTTCTTTTTCGTCAAAGATCGTCGCGACCACTTCGATATTGCGGACATCGTACACTTCATCATTGCGGATCTCCGCCTCCAAGTACGGCGCGGTATCGACATTTTGGATCGCGCGCGTCGAAGTGACGAGACGGGGCATTTTGGGTTTTTTCACCCACACGGGCTGCTTGGTGAATTCGAAAAACGTGCGCGCCGGTTTGCGCCACCCCATGTCGATCGCACCTTCGAAGATCGGCACCACGCCATTGTCCATGATGTCGGTCGTGCCACGACGCTCGGTGATCAGGATATTCTGCTCGTCGAAGACACGAAAGACATAAGGCACGTTAAGCGCGACGGCACTGGCATTGGGGTTTTCGATATATGCCACGCTGTTATAGACTGAACCTGAAACATAAAAGGTCCTGCTCCAAAGAGTCGAGAGCGGCACCGTATCCTGTTTGCAGACGAGCGTGCATACGCCACCGCAATCGATACCGCGCTCGTCTTGATTGAGCTTGCCATCGAAACACGTCGGCGGTTTTTTTAAGATAAAATAGGCAGGCACACCGATCGTCACGGCAAAAAAAGCAGCTACACCACTTATGTACATGAACTTTCGGTGAGTAGCCCAGATAGACATGGTTTTATTGTAACAAAAAAAATACACTGCCACGAGGACAGTGCAAGTTTTGCGGGAAAGCGGGAGAGACGGGAGGGTGCCACAAACACCGCTCCCGTCTGGGGGCCCAGAGTTTGTGGCTCTGCAACGCAAATCTTTACGCATGGATCTCAATGCAGCTCTTTGATTCGTGCCATCACAAACAATACAGCGCGCCGTAACGCTGACGTTTCCCTGTGAAGCCGACGCTGATCACTGGTCACTGTGCGTAAGTAGCGTTAGGCCCAAATTCTGCTTCCTTTATAGCATTTACAAAAACTTTTGTCAAGATATTTGGCCAAATTAAAATCCCCTACTCTGGCGACTACCTACTCTCCCCTTACGAGTACCATCGGCACTACAGGTCTTAACTTCCGAGTTCGGAATGAGATCGGGTGT
>CAZDRD010000088.1:0-2700 GCA_964507945.1 uncultured Candidatus Saccharibacteria bacterium | reverse complement strand
TCACTGCGACGACACTGGAGATCGCCCCCAGGCGAATACCCGCACCGAGGATCGTGCCAAATACCTGTGGGAAATTGGCGGCGTAATAGGTAAAGATGTTGATGTTACCAAAGAATGCTTCGGTCTTGGGGCCAAGCCACAGTGTGATCGGGTAAAACAAAAGCAACGTAATGATGCCAGAGACAAAGCCGTACATCATACCTTCGAAAACGAACGGCCCACGAATGTACGCGTTTGAGGCCCCCACGAGTCGCATGACCGCGATCTCTTCACGGGCGATGTAAATAGCGAGACGGATCGTGTTGAAGACGATCATAACCGATGCCGCGGCAAGCACGACCGTGACACCGACACCCAATCGCTTGATGGCGTTGATGATGACCGTGAGCCGATCGATAGCGATTTTGTTGTCAGTGAAATTGACCTTTGCGATGATCGGCGTACCATCCTGCGATACGACGCTTTGATCGCTCGCCAAAAATGCGTTGATACTTGCATACTGTGACGGATCTTTTGCTTTGATCGAAAGCGAAGCGCGCAACGGATTGTCCCCCAACTCTTCGAGCGCCTGCAGTTCGACTTCATCATTTTGATGGCGCTCACGGAACCGCGCAAGCGCATCGTCGCGCGACACATAGGTGACCCGCTCGACTTCGGGCTTCGCCTCAAGTGCCTGCTTGATCGAAAGGATGTCCGGCTCCTGAGCGCTCGTGACGAAATATACATTGACGTCCACTTTGTCGCGCAGGATCTCGAGCGACTGCTTGAGCATGGCATTGAGGAAAATGAGTGAGCCGATCACGAACAGCGTGATCACCATGACAATGATGGACGAAAGCGAAACGAAGCTGTTGCGCCAGAAGTTGACGAAGCCGGATTTGATGATGCGTTTTGTAGTAAGCCAAATCATATTGAAACTATATCAAAGAACGTAACGACCCGCCGTATCGTCACGCACTACTTTTCCCGAATCCATCGTGATGACGCGTTTGCCCAAGGAGTCGATCACGCCTTTGTTGTGCGTCGTGAGGATGACCGTCGTCCCTAAGTCATTGATCTTCTTTAAAATCTGTACGACTTCGTACGTGTTGATAGGGTCGAGGTTGCCGGTCGGCTCGTCGGCGATGATGACGTCCGGCTGGTTGACGATGGCGCGCGCGATCGCGACACGCTGCCGTTCGCCACCAGAAAGCTCGCCTGGGAAACTCCACATTTTGTTTGAGAGATCGACGAGATCGAGCACATACGGCACGTCGGCTTCGATCTCTTCGTCGAGACGGCCTGCCGCCTCCATGGCAAAGGCGATGTTCTCGTATGCGGTCTTGTGCGGCAAGAGGCGAAAATCCTGAAACACCGTACCGATCTTTTGGCGAAATTTATTGAGATGGCTCTTGCGCATCTTGTGAATGTCCGAGGACTGAAAATACACGGCACCATCGGTTGGTGATTCTTCTGCAAGCAAAAGCTTCAAGAGCGTGGTTTTGCCCGCGCCCGAGTGCCCCACGACCGAAACAAACTCGCCCGGCTCGATCGAGAGCGTGATTTCGGTGAGCGCCACTGAGTCGTCGCTGTACCTTTTTGAGACTTTATCAAAGTAAATCATGACAACTGCAAGTAAGAGTATCGTATATCATACTCTAGTTAGCGTGATCTGCAAAGTGTTTTAGTTCTGAGCTTCACGATCTGCCCGCGAATCACGATTTCGCTCGCCGATAATAAAATATAGACGTGCGTGTGCATTATTCACATCAAAACCCGCGTCTCCGTATTTTTTTATTTTTTCTTTTATCTCAGGTATTGACCCAACAAGAGCTGTTTGAAAATTATATCCCCAAGCTTGCATGGTTTTTTCTATTCCTGCCTGTGTGGTGTCTTCTATGTCAGTAACCTTCTCATCGGTTGTTGAACGATAACGATCCAGTACGTAATCCTCCAAAGCATTTAGGAGATAATTTAATTCTTCCGTAACTTCTTCCTGTGTCTTCGGCCCAGACTCTTGATCGGTGTCTTGAGGTTGAGCCGTCTCATGTTGATCTTCACCTGGCATTTGTTCCATATTCATATATTCCTTAGTTTATTGATAATATTTACTATATAAAAATAATACCATTTTTACTGTCCTGCTTCCAAAAACGGCTCTATCGCGCCTTCTTCGAGGACTTTTTGCGCGTCGTGCACTTCGACGCTGCTGCGGTGGTCTTTGACGAGTTTGTACGGATGCAGGACATACGAGCGGATCTGGCTGCCCCATTCGACCTTGCCCGGGTCGGTCGATAGTTCGGTAATTTTTTCTTTGTGTTCCTGTTCGAGCAAACGCTCGAGCTTTGCGGTGATGATCGCTACCGCTTTTTCGCGGTTGGCATGTTGCGTGCGCTCGCCGTCCACATGCGCCGAGACGCCGGTCGGCTTGTGGACAACTCGCACTGCTGTCTCGCGCTTGTTGACGTTCTGCCCTCCCGGCCCCGACGAACGCGCAAAGGTCACTTCAAAATCACTTTCAGGGATATCGAGATGTCCGGCCTTTTCGATCACGGGCAAAATTTCAACCAATACAAACGACGTGTGCCGCTTGGCGGACGCATTGAAGGGCGAAATGCGCACGAGTCGGTGCACACCGTACTCGTTCTTGAGCGTCCCGTACGCTTTTTTCCCTTCGATCTCGATCGAGATATTGCGATAGCCACCGTGGTCATTCCCATG
>CAZDRD010000087.1:0-2709 GCA_964507945.1 uncultured Candidatus Saccharibacteria bacterium | reverse complement strand
CCTATTTTGTGCTACCATGGAGATATATGAAAAAGCGAGTACTCGTCATTGACGACGACCGCGCTATTTGCGAGGCCATAGAAGTCGCTCTTAGCCTTGAGGGTTACGAAGTGATGACGCTCACGCGGGGCGATGATGTGGTCAACCATGTTCGAGCTTTCGGGCCTCATATCGTCCTCCTCGATTTTTTGCTCTCCGGCAAGGATGGGAGTGAGGTTGCGCGTGAGTTGCGTGCCAACACGCATACCAAGGCCATCCCGATCGTTTTGTTATCCGCACACCCCAATGTCAGCGATGTGGCGGAGCATGCGGACGTGGACGGATTCATCGCAAAGCCGTTCGGCATCAATGACCTTGTTCAAAAAGTTTCGTCGTTTATCTGACTGCAGACATATCCACTCTTTTTTCTTGTCGTAACAGACGAGTGCGTTTACACTATAAACAAGCAATAACTATTTTCTATGAAAAAAATATTGAAGGGTGTTGAACTCAAACATGTTCCACTGTGGCGTATCGTTCTGGTCGCCGCCATTGGGTTTGTAGCATTTGTGATCGCGTTGTGTCTCTTGAGTCTCGCACTACGCAGCGGCATCTCTCGCGACCACAAAGCGGCAATGGAGTTTCGACCTGCGTATCAGCAAAATAGCGCGGGTATGCAAGACGGTGGCGCGTGGGGAAAGTCGGTCTCAGATGTCGCGGTACGTTCGACCGTACCTTCGATGCCGATTGCATTTCGAAACGAATGGGCGTCTGGCGCTGATGCCGAGAACTATAACGTTGATACCTACAACGCACTCATCCGCACCACTCGCCTCGACCGCCTCTGCGATGCTCTGGCCTCGTGGCGTCAGTACGATTATGTCATCTTTGAGTCGAGTGAGCAGGGCCAACATGACTGCAATTTCCGATTCAAAGTGCCACAAAGCGATGCACAAGGTATCGTACATGCGCTTGAGGAACTCAAGCCGGTAGCATTTACCTCAACCAGCCAGACGATCAAACAGCAGTTGCGGGATGATGAAAATGAACTGGCAGTTTTGACTGACGAGCTCAACGCTGTCCGCGATACGCTCCTCGATGCCGATGCACAATATAAAGAATTGATGCGCATTGCGACGCAATCGGAAAACCCGGACACCATAGCGCAAGCAGTGCAAAACAGGATCAACCAGATCCAGAATTTATCTGAACAAGCTCGGGCGATCTCTGCCCAGATCGCAAGTGTTCAAGCAAACAAGGCAGATAATCAAGATCAAATTCGGTACGCTTTCTTTACCGTCCATGTGCGTGACTACAATATCGTCGATACGGTTGCCTTGCGTGACGCATGGGTCACGCAGATGCAGCGCTTTGTCTTGCAGGTCAACGATATCCTTGCGGGGATCACGCTAGGGATGCTCGGTTTTCTCTTGCGCGTAGTCGAGATTGGTTTTTATCTCGGCATCATCCTGATACTTGCGAAAGTCGGTTATCAGCTTATACGAAAGCTTTGGAGTCACTCAGCTTGACGCAACGAGGCTTTTGACTTCTTGACATGCTCTCGTGCAGATGAGGAAAATGTTTGTGCACATAGCGTCATAAAAAAACCGTGCTATACTCGCCGCAATGAATCCCGAATCATTTCAAACGTCTTCTCTAGAAGCCCAAACGGGTGTTGAGAAGCGTCGTGAAGTGGCAGAAGAGATCAAGAGGTTGTGGGAGTCGAAGTTTGAAGCAGCTCAAGAGCTCATTGAGCAACGAGGAGGGATAGAGCTACGCGGCCGCACCTACCCTATGGAGCAGGGAAAAGAAGGCAAGGACGTTTGGTTTGAAGCCACCAGGCTTTTTTCCGAGGCGCTACAGCAAAAAAGGCTTGCTGCAGAAGGGCAGAACGACCTCATTGCTGCTAAGCAATTTGCGCTTGCAGAGGAATTTTCAAAAAGCCATCATAATTCTGTCGCGACATACCTCGACGCGCGCAATGCGTATCCTGAGTTGGTGGAGTTTATAGAGGAAATATACCCCAATTACCCTCAAAAGCTGGAAGAAGCGCAAGAGGCATACCATGTTTGATCTTTCCCAAGAGATACAAAACCACCTCGCGATCATAAAAAAACTGCGAGCGGAAAGCGGGCTTTTTTTGGCTGCGGCGCAGTCGGGCGTTTCGACGGGCTACGACAAAGCATGGCTGCGCGACAATTTTTACGTCGTGCGGGCATTTCAGGAGACAGGCGACATGGAAACGGTGAAAAAAACATGGCGCGCGCTGCTCGACATTTTCCTCAAGCACGAAGACAAAATAGCCTGGGCTGCGAAAGAACGTCCGACGTATTCGTATCAGTACATTCATGCGCGCTACAATCCGCAAACCTTTGAAGAGTTCTGGGAAGAGTGGGGTAACAAGCAAAACGATGCCGTAGGGTGTGTTTTGTTTGCGCTAGGGGAACTTGAGATGCAAGGAGTGCAGGTGATCGAAACCGATGATGACGCGCGTGTCGTGCAGCGTCTCATCGATTATTTGGCAGGAGTCGAGTATTGGCATGATCCGGACAATGGCGTATGGGAAGAGTACGAAGAGATCCATGCTTCGTCGGTGGGTGCGGTGGTCGCCGGTCTCAAGCAGATCAAAGCACTTAACCGATTCACCATGCCCGACGAACTCATCGCAAACGGCGAGATGGCGCTCAAGGTCATCATGCCGCGCGAGTCGAAAACCAAATTCACTGATCT
>CAZDRD010000086.1:0-2733 GCA_964507945.1 uncultured Candidatus Saccharibacteria bacterium | reverse complement strand
TTTGTGCGGGATACCGGAATCGGACCGGTGTCTACTGCTTGGAAGGCAGTCATTCTGCCACTAAACTAATCCCGCGATTTACTACTTTTTCAAAGGTTCATTGCAGACAATAACCCACTCAACTCATCCCGCAATGCCCTTCATGCTAACAAAAATAGGCAAAAAAGAAAGCCGTCGCGCACTTTGTCTGTGCGGGCGGCTTCATCACCCAACTTTCAGGACGCTTCAGTTTCAACTCGTTCCGGAGGAGTAGTGATCCTGCGATGTGTACGGGACTCTTCGCGCTGAAGCGCTACAGCTTCATCGAGAGTCTCGACCCAGGGCCAATACTTTCGGCAGCCTGCTATTATTTCCTCGTGGGTCAACGGGCGATGTGTTTCTCCGTCCATCATTACACCCTTTCCTTGTGTGAAAGTGGTAAAGAACTAAAAAATCCCCTGCGGGGACTTGGTTACTGAACGTGTACAGATCAAACCATCACCCCGCGAGTGTTTGCGAAATAATGGTAATAATCGTGCGACCGTTCATATTCTGTATGCTATCGAAACGACACTTATCTGTCAAGGATATTTAAAACAGACGAAGCGTTGGTGCTCGACGAGGTCGGGGCGCTGTCCTCGATCAAAACGAATTTGGTCGGCATGCCGTTGAGCATGACGCTCTTGAGAGTCGCTGGCTTGCTGGCTTGCACAACGACCGAAAACGGCTTTTCATCGAGTTGTTGTTGAGGACATTGGGTATTTGTTTCACTGGTCTTCAGTGTGAGCATGACTTGTGCGGGGAGGGATTGATCCGCCGTCGCTTGTGCATCGAGTACAAAACAGGTAGTGGGAGTCACAAAAACACCGGAGTAGGTGTGAACACCGTTGTCATAAAAATGATGTACCTGCACGACGTCGAGGGGTGGAAGCGAAGAAACGTCGGGAAGCGTGGAAGAAGGCGTGATGGGCGACACTGTGTCCGGCGGTTCGTTGTTGCCCTGCTCTTGAGCGTTGTTAAGCAAGTCATTGACCCGCTCTGCCATCTCGAAGGCTTGTCTAAACAGATACATCGCGTCTTCTTTGTCTTTGGTCACGACCGCGATATCGCCACGTAGTGCAAATGCCTTTGCTTCCTTAAGTGCGTTCACAGCACGTACCCCACCGTCGGTCGAGTCACTGCCTTTCAATATCATTTTTTGCGCATCAGCAATGGCTGTTTGAGCGCGAGTTCGTGCTTTGGCGACTTGCGTGTCTTGTAACGAAGGCGCCTCGCCGCGGATATCTTGTGGAGTACCTGTCGATGTGGCGCCACTGTTTGTAGAGGGTGGGAGGATTTCAATCTGAAATAGCACCTCGGCATCCAAAAGTCTCGTAATGGTGCGCGCATCGGCCGCGACGTCTTTGAACGCACGGTATGCCTGACTGTACTCACTATGTGCAAGTAGTTCATCGCCCTCGGTAAATGCCGCTTCGATCGCTTCAATACGATTTTTTGTATTGAGTGCGGAGTTCGACTGCTGATTGTCAATACGGCCAAGTAGTGTGTACGCTTCATCAATGTTGTTGCGTGCCGTGGTGCGCATACGGATCACCAGGTTTTCTTTCAATGTCGCACCCGCCTTCGATGAAGACGCTTGCGGGTCTGATGATGTGCCAGTCGTTCCTTCTGCGGTCGAAGTACTACTGAATGCTTTTTCCTCGGCATCTTCGCTGAGACGTGCAAATGCTTTTGCCGCAACGCGTACTTGACCGACTAGGTCAGTTGCCTGTGGAGCCGGCGTGTCTTTCTCTACTGCCAGACGCGCGAGGATGGCCTCATGCGCTTCAAGTGTCGTTGCGGCGTCGGCGCTTGCTTGTGCCGCCGCTGCTGGATCGCTTTTTTCAAGCTCTTGAGCTTGCGCTTTGAGTGCGGCGGTGTGTGCGGCAAAACGTGAAGCAACCTCATGCCCTTTTTCCGTATCGAGACGTCCTTGTGCAGTGAGTATGCTTGCTTCTTGCAGGCGCCGCTCAGCAAGTTGCGAAAGCCATGTGATACGAGCTGGTCCTGAAAACATTAGAGCACTTACCACCTGCTCGTTGACGCTCACTTTAACGGGATACAAGGTATCGCCTGGCAACGCGCTTTCGGCTGCGTACGAGACACCGGCGCTGGTCGAGATGATCAAGACCGCTGCAAGCGATGCGGACACCAATCGTGCGCGCGTAAAGCCGGCAAACGCTTTGCCATTAAACCATTTCAATGAAAAACGAGGAGAAGAACTTTTTGCAAGTGTGATCGTACGAATCGGTTTCATCTCCATGTACTGAACCATTTTTTCACGCATCAAAGTTCTCTCATCTTTCGAGAGGTGTATGGTTTGTGCTGTCGTATGCAATTGTTCTTCAAAACGATTCATTATTTTTTGGAAAATTCTTTGCGAAGCCATGCAATGCCGCGATGTATCCGCACCGAAATGACATTTACGCTCTCGCCAAGTATCTCGGCTATCTCTTGTGGTTGTAGGCTATCTATGTAGCGCATTACGACAACTTGTCGGTATTGTTCAGGCATCCGTTCAAGGTATGATTCAAGACGTTCTGCGTCGAGTTTTATTTCAAGCGCTTCGAGTCCCCCCTCACGCAATTCCTCAAACGCCCCTTCGGGTACCTCGCTGTCGTCCAAAAGCGCGTCGAGCGATTCGGTCGTTTTCCTGCGATATTCGTCAATAATGAGATTATTGAGCGTTCGGAACAGAAACGGCTTGAATTCTTT
>CAZDRD010000085.1:0-2772 GCA_964507945.1 uncultured Candidatus Saccharibacteria bacterium | reverse complement strand
CCGGGCTGAAAGGCGAGCTTGGTGTCAGGATGCGCTTTCACGTACGTGGCGATCTCGTGATGGTAGTCCACAGAATGTTCGCCAACGGAACTGAAGTAGATCCATCGCGGCGAGCCGATGTCGGGCAGTTTGTAGTCGTACGTTTCGTGCTTGATGAGGATGGTGCGCTCGGCGCCGTACATGAGCACGTAATGGTGGTTGGTCGTCTTGCCGTCATTAACGCGCATGAACGAAAGATCGAGTCCTTCTTTCGTGAGCCAGTCTTTGATCTCACGGCCACCATCATCGCTGCCGATGTCGGTCACCAGCGCGCTTTTCAGTCCCAAGCGATGCGCGGCGACCGCGGCATTGGGACTGTTGCCGACGGCCGGCACGTTGACCGCATCGAGAAACTCGAGTTTGTCGCCGAAGTACATCGAGAGTACCTGTCTGCCGGAAAGATCACGATTGACGACGGCGCGATCTTCGCGCAGCCGGATAAATTCGTCGGTCGTAATATCGCCGATCGCAATAAAGTCAAATGAATCCATGATGAATGTTTGATTGGGTTGTTATAGCCTTGCCTTGCGTACACTAGTATAATACATCGATATATGACGATTCGCTCGACGTTTATCACCATCGTGGTAACGGTTGCCGTGGTATTGACGCTGCAGGGCTTTGTGCTGCTGTCATATTATCATGAATATCTTGAAGCCTCGCAGCGGGTGCAGGCCGCCAACAGTCTCATCCGCGATCTCCTGAACCGCCGATTTTTCCTTATGGAATACCTGCTGCGTAACGATGATTCTTCTCGCGTCGTGTGGCTTGACGTAACGGGCGTGATCGAAAGGAAAGTGACCGCTTACGAAGACACGAGCGCGGTGTCCGACATACAGGCGGTGCAGGCAGTGTTGACATCGAGTAAGCAGAATTTCTTGATACTCGTCGCATTGCGTCAGCAAGCAAGTGCTATGGGCATGCAAAGTACGATACGCGAACAGGAAACGACGCTCATTTCGGGACTGCTGGAAGATGAGCAGTCGGCTGCGGGACATCTCACCAATATCATCGACGCGGAACGAGCTCAAGCGAGCAAGGCGCAGGCGAGCATGTTATCGCTTTCGCTTGTCGTATTTGCGTTGTTCGTGCTCTTGGCGCTCGTTTTGTTTTTCTTCGTGCAGCGCAATATCATTCAACCGCTCACGCGCCTCGGTGCCGTCGCGCTTTCGTTTGCGGCGCGTGATTTCGGCACGCGGGTGCATATAGATAGCAAGGACGAAGTCGGTATGGTGGCCGCGGCGTTCAATCAGATGGCGACCGAACTGGAAAGTTATCATGCCGACCTGCATCGCATTATCGAACAGAAAGACATGCTTGCGGAAAGGACGCACGAGCTGGATGTTCAGAAAAATAAATTCATCGGTGCGGCAAGCCATGAGCTCAAGACGCCGCTTACTGCCATATCGCTCTATGCCGAAATGCTCATGTCGCTCTCGCAGAAACACACCGATCCCGAGAGCAGCAAGATCGCCAAAGAGCTTCACGTGCAAGCACAAGAACTCAATGCGCTCATCAACGATCTCTTGGATATTGCGCGTCTGCAGGAAGGTCGCCTGCCTATGCGTTTCGAGACGGTGACGCTCAATGATTGCATCCAGAAAGCGATCGATACTGTCAAAGGTTCGTCCGAGCATGTCCTGCATAGTGACGCGAAAAAGCGCATTACCGCCTACGCGGATAAACGAAAGATCACGCAGGTGATCATCAACCTGCTCGTCAACGCCATCAAATATTCCCCCAATGCCAAACGCGTCGATATTACGCTCACGCAGCATGGGCCGGAAGCGTGGGTGTGCGTCAGAGATTACGGCATCGGGATCGAGACCGAAGAGCAGGAAAAAATCTTCCAGCAATTTTATCGCGGCGCAGGCATGAACGAGAGCACGTATCCGGGGATGGGCATCGGTCTCTATTTTGCAAAAGAAGTACTCGCATACCATCAAGGGAGGATATGGGTGAAGAGTACCAAAGGGAAGGGTGCTACATTTTGTTTCGCACTTCCTCGGGAGGCCGAAGCTTCAACGTCTGTTCGATCTTAGAGACGATCGCTTCGCTGTCGAACGGTTTTTGAATAAACGCGTACACGCCTTCCTGTGCCATCTGAAGATGTGCGGATGGGTGCGCCGAAACCGCAATGATCGGTATGCAAGCGGCTACGTCATGTTTTTTGAATTGTCGTACGACTTCCGCGCCGTTCTTTCCTGAAAGAAGGTAATCAAGGAGAATGATATCCGGCTTTTCTTTACAGACGTAGCGGGCGAGATCGCCGTTGCCATTATGGGTTATGACCTCAAAGCCCTTGCTTTTAAGAAGCAAACTTACCGATTTCAAGATTGCATCATTGTCATCTACGACCAACACTCGTTTCATGTAAATGATTGCAGTATACACTATGTCCGTGGAGATAGTGTGAAGGACAAAACAAAACACCCCGCAAGGGGTGTTTTGTGAGTGGCACGTATTAGCGGTGCCAGGCGCCGCGATCGGCATGATCGCCGCGGGAGCGAGGGCCACGATCGGAACGCTCAGCTTGCGGGCGAGCTTCGCTCACCTGCACGCGACGTCCGTCGAGTTCCTTGCCGTCCCAGCGTGCGATGGCTGCCTGAGCCTCCTCTTCGGTCGACATCTCAACGAAGCCGAACCCTTTGGAGCGCCCGGACATGCGATCGGTGATGACGGCTGCAGACACGACGGTACCGCACTCCTCAAATGAGGTGCGAAGTGTATTTT
>CAZDRD010000084.1:0-2899 GCA_964507945.1 uncultured Candidatus Saccharibacteria bacterium | reverse complement strand
AATATGAGTATACTCCCCTCCCCTAGCTTGTCAAATAAAAGTTATGCACTTTTTAGGTTAGGAAATGGAAATATAAATTGCGCAAGTGCAATGATAAAAATGTGTTGAAATAAGTAGCATCTTTACGAGTTCGCTTTTTGTGATGCACGAACTTCTTTATGTGAGATCCAGAAAAAATAGCCGATACTCACTACCGTGACGACCGGTGCAACCCATTCGGGTATATGGACGCCAAATCCACGTAGGAGCATGGTGGTACCCAGTACCGCGATCGCATACATTGCTCCGTTTTTGATGTATTGGTACCGCTTGATACGTTCGATATTCGAAATGGTGAATTGTCGCACCGCAACGGCACCCAGACTGTTACCGATGAGAATGAGCGGGATCGAAAACGTGAAAGCAAATGCGCCAAGCACGCCGTCTATGGAAAATGTCGTATCGATCGCTTCGAGATACACGATCTTGCTCACGTCTCCCATGCCCGTATTGTTGTTCTCTAACAATTTTCGTTCGGTTTCTTCTGCCTGCGACTTGAATCCGGACGTAAGAAAAAAGACCGTCGAACCGACCACCGCACCGAAGGCGACGATCGGATTTTCCAAATGCAACGCAAACCATACGATCAAGCACAGCAGTATGGAGGCGATGGCGTAAAACCAGATGCTTTGCCGATGAAAAAAAGGTTCGTGCGGCAAACCATATTTCTTTTCTTCGATAAAAAGCCAGTGTGAAAACAAAAGCACGAGAAAGATCCCGCCACCCATAAGTAGTATCGGCGTCGTGGTTGCGATCGCCGTATGAGCCTCGGGCGTATTTGAAAATGTCGCGCGCAATGCCTCTACAGGACCCGTGCCGGGCATTGCCGCCCATACGATCACCCACGGCAACAGTCCCCGTACGACAAAGACCGCAAAGAACAAGCCCCACGTAAGGAACCACTTCCGTGCTTTTTGGCTTACGGTGCTCAGCACTTCCGCATTGATGACCGCATTGTCGAGTGAACTGACAACCTCAAACAAGGCAAGCCCCACGATCGTGAACAAAACAGTAAAAGATAGCATGAGGAAGAATATACCACGATTTTCCGTAATCGTTCATATTGCCTACACCCGCAAAAGCGCATAGTATAAGCATACGTAACAGTAACAAACTGAAAATATGAATTATTTTATATATGCGATCATCATTGCCGCCGTTCTCGTAGGAGGATGGTTTTTAGCGGATTCACAAGGATGGCTCGGAGAAACCGCCACGACGACCCCGCCCATGGCGACCACGTCCCCGTGGGATCTCGACAATGATGGAGACGAAGTGGCGACCACTTCAAGCGCCACCTCTAGTGCTACGACGAATGCAACAAGCTCCGGCAGCACCGCCACATCATCTGCCGTAGGCGCAGGAGTCAAGACGTTCACGGTTGAAGGGAAAAACTTTTCTTTCTCCCCTTCTACTATGACCGTCAAAAAAGGCGATCGCGTACGCATTGTTTTTAACAACAGCGGAGGAAGGCACGACTGGGTGCTTGACGAATTCAATGCAAGAACGAAAGTTATTGAAAGTGGCCAATCGGAGACGATCGAATTCGTCGCCGACAAGGCAGGAACATTCGAGTACTACTGTTCGGTCGGCAACCACCGCGCCATGGGCATGAAGGGTACGCTCACCGTCACTCCGTAATCACTGTTGATACATCTTCTTGATGTACTCCACCATCGCCGCGGCATCTGTCGCGGCGTTTTGGGAATTGAGGACGATGACCGCGATAGGTCGTTTTTCTCCATGAAAAGAATACTCGAAGATAGCGAGGAGATTTTGCTGTCCGTCCGCCGCCACGTTGGTAGTGTCGCTGTTTATGACGGCGATCCGTGCCGCAGCGGCCGCCGCAAGATCATCTTGTGGATCGGTACTGCTCGCTTGAGTCGTTTGCGCGATCGCCGAAGCGGGCACATCGATCATGCCGCCGAAAAATGCGCGGTCGTCTATGAAAGGATGGAGGGGAGCGATATCGTTCCATGCCGGATCGCCGTATGCTGCGGATTGCGAGTCGGTGATGTCCGCGCTGATCTTGAGGATGAATGGACGGTTATTGTAGAGGTACTTGGCAAGCTGGAATGCGTCTTCGGCGGTCGCGACATTTCCCTCATTGAGACCGGCAGGATCTTTAAATTGCGTATGTGTCATGCCCAAGGCTTGCGCTTTTGCTTTCATGAGCCCCACCGCGCGCGTTCGTCCCAACGGATGTACCATGGCTTCTGCGGCTTCGCCGGATGATTCAAGCAGAAGCGGGAACAAGAGGTCATACACGGTATACGTGGCACCCGCCGTCAGACGCGGTCGGGCGCTCGGCACGATGTCCGATTCGGAAACGGTGATCGGTTTTTCGATGCTTTGAAACTCGCTTGCCACGAGCGCGGACATGACTTTCGGTACAAACGGCACATGGTGCGCCTCGCCCGATGATTTACTCAAGAGCACGAAATTGCTCTTGAGATCTGCGACCAGATAGCTTCCCGCGGTGACCGACGGCGGGATGATGTTGTAGGTAAAGTCATCGTTGCCGAAATCTTTTTCAAAAACGACGATCGGCGTGCCGACGTCCACGAGATCGTACACGGCTTTCGCGTCTTCGTCCGAAAGACGGATGCATCCGCCCGAATACGACGAAGAGACCGGTTTGCCATCGGGATAGGTGGGCCAGCCATGGATGAAGAAATTGCCCTGAAACTGGATATTCCACGGCGTATACACTTTTCCAAACGAAGAAAAATGCGATTTCTCTTTTCCTTCCGCTTTGTACAAGCCCGACGGCGTCTCCCACCACGAGCCTTCCTTGCCTTTCGATTTGATCGGCACTTCAAGCGCTACCGTGCCCTGTTTGTACACGCGCAGCGTCATC
>CAZDRD010000083.1:1774-2926 GCA_964507945.1 uncultured Candidatus Saccharibacteria bacterium | reverse complement strand
GCTCGCCCAACTGCGGCATATCTTTTTCTTTCAAAAGCAACACGAGCATACGCGCATGTTTTTTCGGATGCACCAGTCGCAGCGACACTTCGGTCAAAAGGCCGAGTGTCCCCTGCGAACCGGTGATGACTTGGGTGAGATCGAACGTGCTGCGGTCGCGGTCATACACATCCCAGAGCGCATACCCTGCGGAATTTTTTGAAACATTGGGTCGTGCCGCTTTGATACGGTCATAGTTTTCTTCGATGAGTTTGTGCATCGCGCGATAGATCTCACCTTCACGCGTATCGTGCGATTTTTTATCTTCAAGCTCGCCCTGCGTGAGCGCGCGAAAATCATATTCATTGCCATCGTCGAGCATCATGCGCACACGCTCGACGTACCGAGATGTTTTGCCATAGGTCAAGGTCTTTTCGCCGCCGGAGTTGTTGGCCACGATACCGCCCACCGTACACAACTCGCGTGATGCCGGATAGCTTGGAAAAATGAGGTCTTGCTTGAGCGTTTCTTTTTCAAAGTCGCGATAGTATACGCCGGGCTCTGTGGTCCCGATACCGTCCTTGATCTCTTTTATGTGGTTGAAGTGTTTGAGGAAATCGACAACGATATGCTCGGTCAAAGGGCCGCCGCTCATGTCGGTCCCTGCCGCACGCGCGGTGAGCGCCGTATGCTCGCCGGTTTTGTTTTTTTGCACCGCAAAATGCACGAGCGTTTTGAGATCTTGCACATCCTTGGGCGCGACGACAAGCTCCGGCTCGACGCGAAAGATACTCGCATCGCGACTTGCGGCATCGAGCATCGCGCGATCATCCGCCACCTCGCCTCGTATATTTTTTTTCAGTTCTTCTTTTTCAGCAGCTGAAAGCGACATGTATATAGTGTACAACAAATCTTTTTCTGAGACACCGTTTTCCCCACCGCACTTGCGCACGGCGACGGAATGCGCTATCGTACCCGTATGGAGCGCAACCGCAATCAGATGTGCATGTGGCAGCAGCAGACCACCTCGGAAGGCGGACGCTTTTAGTCAATCTTTTTATTCTCTGGACCGACAAGCAACCACCTTCCTCAGGTGGATTTATTTTGCTTGAAGGCGGCGCATGAACTCTCGTGAACAGCATTCAGGCAAGATGAAAGCCTGAGTAGTTCTTT
>CAZDRD010000083.1:0-1674 GCA_964507945.1 uncultured Candidatus Saccharibacteria bacterium | reverse complement strand
TGCACGGCGCCTCTGATGCAGTGTTCGGTCCCTTGACCGTCTCTGCATGATCTGAGAGTATGGGCGGATGAGTTCCCATCCGCCCGCTCTTTCTTATTGATTTCAAAAATGCTTATGATCGAAAAAACACTTCATTCATATTTACAGACACTCGTTTCATTCAGATCGATCACCGACGACCACGCCGCAAACAAAACGGCGCTTGAGTGGATCGTGGCACAATTACCAAAAGGTTTTGACATAACATGGTACGAGTCTGGTGGCCATCATTCGTTTGTCGCAACGCCAAAGCATACCGCTGCCCCCGCGCTGCTTTTAGCTGGACATGTCGATGTCGTGCCCGGATCGGACGCGGTTTTTTCAATGCGTGAAGAGAGTGGCCGCATATTGGGACGCGGGGTATTTGATATGAAAAGCGCGATCGCGTGCTATTTGACGGTGCTTCATGAGCTTGGCGACAGCGCACCTACGCACGATATCGGCCTCATGATCACCTCCGACGAAGAACACGGCGGATGGCACGGTACGCGCCATATCCTTGAACAAGGCTTTCGTACATCGTTTGTGTTTCTTCCTGACGGCGGCGAAGATTGGCGTATCCAGGAAGCTGCAAAAGGTTCGCTTCGTCTGCGCGTAGACGCACACGGTACCTGTGCACATGGTTCGCGTCCATGGGAAGGAGTCAGTGCAAACGATACCCTGATGCGTTTTCTTTGCGAGTTGAACGACACGTTTGTGAAAGAGCCGTGCGGCGACAGTGAACACAAACATCACACGCTCACGATCGGACGCATCGACGGCGGCGAAGCTCCCAATCAAGTGCCCGATCACGCCCATGCCCTGCTCGATATTCGTCTCGCATCTTCCGGCGCAAAAGAGGGGATGCTCGCTCAGATCGAATCCATCCGATCGCGTTATAGTGGTATCCAATACCATGAAGTACGCTTCAATGATTACTATCACACCGACCTGACGCATCCGCTCATACAAACATGGCGTACGCTTTCAAAACAAGTCGCAGGCCAAGACCCGCAACCGCTCCTAGCACACGGTAGTTCGGACGCGAACTATTTTGGCGAGCATGATATTCCTGTTCTCCTCGTGCGTCCGCACGGCGGGGGTCAACACGCTGAAGATGAATGGATTGATGCAAATGATTTATCTCTCTTTTATGAAATCTTTAAACAATGGATGCTTTCGATGTAATATATACAGTATGGAACAAAAGACAGGGACAGAGATTGCGGTGTTTGGCGGAGGGTGTTTTTGGTGCACCGAAGCGGTTTTTCTTTCGCTCAAAGGTGTCATGTCCGTGACTCCGGGGTACGCCGGCGGCACCACGAAAGATCCGGCCTACGAACAAGTTTCAAGTGGTACGACCGGTCATGCCGAAGTGGTGCGCATCACGTTTGATCCGACACAGATCACCTTTCACGACCTTTTGACCGTCTTTTTCGGCACCCACGATCCGACCACCCTCAACCGGCAAGGCAACGACGTGGGTACCCAGTACCGTTCAGCCATCTTTTACACCAATGATGAGCAGAAAAAAGAAGCCGAACGATTTATTGCCGAGATCAATGCTTCAAGCAATGCAGGCGTGCCTATCGTGACCGAAATCAAACCGCTTGAGGCGTTTTACGAAGCCGAAGACTATCACAAAAATTACTTCGC
>CAZDRD010000082.1:1384-2969 GCA_964507945.1 uncultured Candidatus Saccharibacteria bacterium | reverse complement strand
ACAAATATTTCATTGACGAAATAGGTTGGAACGATTACGCTGGTGGTGGAGATGCTAAAAAGCATCAATTCCTGAAGGAGGACGAAGATGGCCGCTACTGTGAGAGTAGCGCTGTTTCGGTTAAGCGTGATGATTGCCAGCTGTCTTTTAGTTTTTGGCATCATCACACCACCGCAAACGGCACAAGCAGCCCCGCTCCCCGTTAAACCTAACATTATCCTGATTGTGGGCGATGATGTTGGATACGGTGATATCGGAGCCTACGGTGCAACTGATGTACGAACGCCGAGCATTGATGCCCTTGCCAAGCAAGGAGTTCGTGCCGTAGCAGGGTATTCGGTAGCGTCCATGTGTGCGCCTAGTCGAGCCGGGTTGCTTACGGGCCGTTATCCTCAACGGTATGGCTTCGAGAACAATCCGGGCCCGGCATTCCCCCACTTTGGCCTGCCGACCACCGAAACAATGCTGTCTGGCACTCTAAAAAGTGCAGGATACGCGACAGGCGCGATCGGTAAATGGCACCTCGGAAAAGACCCGCAGTTCCATCCCAATGGGAGAAATTTCGTATATTACTATGGCTTCAGCAAGGAGTGTTGCCATAGCTATTTCCCCATATCAGGGGATGAGCCGATCCAGCGCAACGGCGTAACGGTTCCGGATCCGCCCTATCTCACCGACGCTTTCGGTCAGGAGGCGGTGAAGTTCATCAACGATCATCAGGCCGGGCCGTTCTTATTGTACGTTGCTTTCAATGCGGCGCATGAGAAACTTGAGGCAAAGCCGGAAGATCTTGCTCGTTTTCCCAACTTAACGGGAGAGCGCAAGAAGTTCGCTGCAGTAATGTGGGCGATGGATCAACAGATAGGCAATATAGTAAAAAAAGCCGACACCATCACATCACGTCCAACGCTCATCATCTTTGTTTCCGACAACGGTGGTGCCACTAATGCGGGTGGCAATAACAAGCCATTCAACGCGGGCAAGGGGACGCTATCCGAAGGCGGCATTCGAACCGCATTTGTGATGCGAATGACGGGTACGCTTCCAGCGGGTAGGGTGGTATATGTACCGGTAAGCCAACTCGACATCTTCCCGACGGTTGCCGCATTGGCTGGTGCGCAGCTGCCACCAAAGCCGCTTGATGGGCGGAACATCCTTCCCTTGATGAAGGGCACCGGTACGCTTCCAGCGCGGGATCTATTTTTCCGCTACGCAGGCGGTCCTCCGTGGGCAATCAGAAACGGTGACTTAAAACTCATGAAAAACGCCCAGGGTGTCCTCCAACTCTACGACGTATCGGGGTTGAACGAGCGACCAATCACCAATCCAACCGTTGCCGCCCAACTTCAAGCCCGTTTCAATATCTGGAACGCTCAGCTGATGAAGCCGCTCTGGTGGCAATAACATAGCTCTTTCGTGAAAGCAGCGTAACGCTTTCACATACTTTCAAGGTGGTGTCGTGAAGACACCACCTTTCTTTTGCCAATAAATGTTTTCTTGTTAAGAAAAGCAACACCGCACTTCCTATTTCGAATACTTTTCTTTATAGAGCCTCACTGCTTTTTCGACTGCGGCAATCGCGTCG
>CAZDRD010000082.1:0-1284 GCA_964507945.1 uncultured Candidatus Saccharibacteria bacterium | reverse complement strand
GATCCCTTGGGGATCTCGATGATTGCGTTGATTTCTTCGGGCGCTTTATCGCCCAATGTCACATCGTGCCAGAGGTTCATAATGTATGATTGCTAGCTTATTAATACAATGCGGCCATTATATGCGAAACGAGGGATAATTGCCACTTTTGTGCCAGAGCTTTGATGTCAAAATCTACAAGATCAGTTACTATGAAAGCATGAATGGGTTTAATCCAGAGCGTGGCGAATCAAAACCTCCACAAGAAGAGAAGGATCGAATCATGGCCATTTTATCGGGAGAAGACGTGCAGGGTGAAGAATGTCCTGAAGACTGGGAAGTGAAATATGATTACGACGTGCAGATGCACACCGGTGAAGCGCTCGCTGATCTTTTTTGGAAAAATCCGGAGCAGTTTCTTTCCGGTGTCCGTGAATGTATGCAAGAATCAAAGAACGACCATTCATCCCATCTGGGAAAAGTGCTGGATCGTCTGAGCTGGATGTGGGAAGCTATAGCGCCTGCATACAATGAATTGAAATTTGAAGCAGATGCACCCGAGGAAATGATACGGGAATTTCCACATATGGCAGAAACCACAGCGCGTTCAAGGAAGCATGTTCAAACAATCGAACATCTTTGGAGCGAGGTTCGAGCATCATGCGAGGAGTTGCTTGCGCAGCCGTCGTTAAGCTACTTTTCTGAACTTCGAATCCGCGAAGCTATCGAAGCGCTTTCGAAAGATTGGCCAACGCTCTGGTCAGGAGAAGATGACTTGCCTTTTGAACTCGCGCCCGGATTGTATGGGCGACATATAGGTGGACAACTGCTCATATCGAGTCCTGCAAATGCCAATCTGATCAAAGCGCAACTTGCACAGTACGAAGCGCACCGTGCAGAGGGTTTTTTGAACCAAAAAATTGAAGATCAATTAAACGCATACTGCGACCAGCCATTGAAACCCGGAGACATAACATTAGAAGTTAACGAACCTCAACACCTAGATAATAAGGAGTTGCAGAATGATTACGATGATTTTCAATACATTTTACGATCTGACACGAGAGCGTTGATTGAAGATCAGCTTGGTATCGATCTCACACAATGTACGCTCCAGGAACAATTTTATTTCTTGCGACACATCAAATCCGCCAACCGGTCATATATACAACAAATAAAAACATTTCACGAAGAGTATGGTATAGATGGCCTGCGCACGTTTTTGGCGACCGGGTATGACGACAAGATGGCAGATCGAATACAAACCTTCGCGGCACTTACCGAACCGGAAACGGTTCGTGAGGT
>CAZDRD010000081.1:0-3013 GCA_964507945.1 uncultured Candidatus Saccharibacteria bacterium | reverse complement strand
TAGTCCCATGTGCCCGCAAGACCGCCGTAAATTTCTGATCCTTGATAAATAAAACCGCGGCGCTTGCACAGCGCGATGAGGTCTTCCATATGTACTGTAGTTGTCATAGGCATATCGTGTCGTTATCGTGCAACGCTTCCCGCACCCTGTGAAGCGTTCGAATCGGTCGGCAGGTCGGTCGTAAGGTTACGGTGACTTGTTTCTATCATACTACCGGTGAATTGGTCAATGCCGGTCATATCTTGCTCTTCGAGAAGTACCGGTGCAACACCGACTTGACTGAGGCTCGGCACGATAGCAACTTGAAACGCAACTTGTATCGGCTCGGTGTTGTAACCGGTTCCCGCAGGCAAGGAGCCGACGTTCCAGACGAGCTGGCCCTTGGCGGCATTGTAGGTGATGTCGGCATTTTGAGGCGATACTATGCCAAGCCATTTGACGTAGGACGGTAAACGGCTCACGACCGTCACGTTGCGTAGGTCGTTGATGTCGTTGGCGACACTCATGGTGATCGTGTAAGTGGTCTCCGAATTGACGCGCGGCGGAACAGGGCCGGTATTTTGAAACGGTCCCGAATAATAGAGAACACGTGAGGCGATCGAGGGTTCGGCGGCAAGCTTCACGATGGCGCTTGCGCTTGACTCCAGCGTCTCCGGCACGCCCGTTTCGCTCAACCGGCGACCTTTGATGTGTGCCGTCAGATTGATCACCGGACTGCGGATATTGGAACCGAGCTTGAAGGGTGTCGAGCCGAACGTAAACGACACGATGCCGTCTTCGCCCGGTTCGATCAATGCAAGATCACGATTGGTTTCCGAACTCCAGATGATGGTGTTATCGATGGAACGATAAAAACCCTTACCCACTCCTATCGCATTCTGATCGAGCGTAGCACCGGAAAGCACCAAATCGATCTCCAGGTCGCTGATCTGCGACGGCAGCGTGTTGGTCCAATGCAAATTGCCGGAGAGTCGTTTGCCGCGCGAGGTTATGAGCGTACCTCCGGAATCTTGACTTTCAAACTCAAATGCAAGATTAACGAACGGCCGCCTGAGAATGACGGGGACTTCCGTACTTTGAAACATCGCGACGATCGTATCGGGCTTTGCATCGCTATTGCTGCCAGCCTGAAAACGAAAGACGCGCTCTTCGGTGTTTTGTCCTGAGAGCGTTCCCTTGATCGTGACTACGCGCTCGTTCCCCGGCGTAAGATCGCCCAGATTCCATACATTTGCGCCGTATGCCGGTTTCGGATCGGTCACCGTCGGAACGAAACCGAACGGATAATCGACGGACAAGAGCATGTTGCTGAGGACTTTGGAAGAATTGGATATGACATGGGCGGTGAGCGTTATCTCCTGACCGGGCGTGATCTCTTTGAGCGCATCCACTTTGATCGCGACCGGCGCGGAACTTAAGAGCACGTTGTATTCGCGGTCTTTTTTAAACAACGCATTCGAATCCTCGATCTGGTATTCAAGCGAGATCGCCACTTTTTTTTGCGTACCTTCGACGCCGAACAAAACTCCACGAACGGTCTTCTTGACGCTCGCGCCCGGAGCGATCGTGCCGATGGTCTCACGCGTGCGAGGCATGTCGGTCTCTACGTTGCTCGGCGATTTGGTGCCTTCGGGATATTCGACAATGAGGTCGGAAAGGATAAGCGGTACCGGATTGCGATTGACGATCTCCACTTGCAGATTCAATTCCTCGCCACCGGGGACCGACACCGGTCCGCTGATCTGTATATCGATGTTGTCATTGGAAATGACGCTCTTGCCTGAGAAAAAAAGCCACGCCGCCACGCCGCTCGATGCCAGGAAAAAAAGTCCTGAGATGATGAAAATGGTTCGAACCGTCCTGCCCGCCTGTTTGCGTTCGTATACCACACTCGGCACAGGCGCCACTTGTTCTTGGGGTGCTGCCTCTTGTGCATCGGGCTGCCACGTCTGCGCGACATCAAATGCGTCTTCGCGCAATTTGCGGCGCTCTTTGGGCTTGGGCCCACCCGCTCGCGCGTACAATTTTTTACGCAGTTCTTCGATACTGCTTTCTTCGGGCATGTGTGTAGTATAGCACTGCCCCTCATTTCTTATAAATGACTCGCGGCCAGGGCGTCGTTGATGGCGCGAATGATGACCTGTCGATCTTTTTGCGCGGCGTGTAAAAGCGCTTCGTCGAAATCCGCGTTCATCACAAACGGCAGCAGGGCCGCCCCTTTTTGTTGTTCGGTCGAAATATAGCCGAGAATATATAAAATACGCAACACCATAACCAGTTCAACGGCTTCGACTTGCTGGGTATCACACGAAACCAACGCACGCAGGCCCGACAAGACAGAGGCAAAAAGCCCTTCATGCTTCCCTTCGCCGACAACCAAACGGGCAAGCAGGGCGGCAACATGCTCTATGGTTTTGCGTTTTTGCCGACTTTGTTTGGTATGGGAAAAAAAATTCTCCTCGTCGTGACTTCCTACGATATGCCATCCGCTGCGGCCGCGCACCAAGGCATAGATGCCAAGCGTATACGGAGAGAGTCCGTACCGCAGCTTGGATCGCTCAAGGCGTACGCTCCGCGCGCGAGCCTCGATGCGACCGAATGCTTCGGTCAAGATGACATAGCGACGGTCAGCTTCCCCACTGACAAAGCTTGCGAGCACGAACCCTTGGGTGCGATGAATGACATACATGCTACGTTATTTTTTCAATCGAAAGTTCGTCGTTCGATCCGTATACGATCTCTTCGACACCGGCTACTTTTTTCAGTGCGTCGCGACACGATTCCACAAACGTCTTATCTTCGTTGATCATGAGACGCACCCGGTCATGCGGCACAAGCTCCATACGTTTGCGCAAATCCTGGACGCTCCGCACCAAGTCACGCGCCCTGCCTTCTTGTACCAGTTCATCGGTCAGCGTGGTGTCGAGCAGTACGTTCTCCGGGATATCTCCGTACATGACAGCGCGTACATTTACTTCGTCCTGTATCAGCGCAAGCAATTCGGGCGAGAGTG
>CAZDRD010000080.1:0-3014 GCA_964507945.1 uncultured Candidatus Saccharibacteria bacterium | reverse complement strand
ATGTCTCAAAAAGATCGCATTTATATGGACTATGCTGCGGCGACGCCGGTGGATGACGTGGTGCTTGCGGCGATGCAGCCGTATTGGCAAGAGCAGTATGGCAATGCCGGTGCGCTGCATACTGAAGGACAGCAGGCAAAGGTTGCTATCGAGGCTGCTCGTGATGCATGCGCACAGGCAGCTCATGCGCATAGCGATGAAATTATTTTTACATCAGGTGGCACTGAAGGGAATAACTTCGCGATCTTTGGCGTGGTTCGTGCCCTTGAAAAGACAGGAAAGAAAGTAAGCGATATGCATTTTGTCACGACCGAGATTGAGCATTCATCGGTGCGCGATTGTTTTCGTGTGTTAAAAGAACAGGGAGCAGAAATCACGCACCTCCCCACTTCATCTGATGGACGCATCGATCCCGAAGACGTCAAAAAAAATATTCGAGAAAATACCGTACTTGTTTCTATCATGTATGTAAACAATGAGATCGGCACGGTGCTGCCTATCGCACAGGTCGGAAAAATCGTACGTGCATATCGCAACGAACACAAAAGCGCGTACCCCGTCTTTCATGCAGATGCATGCCAAGCGCCGCTCTATCTTTCCTGCGATGTTGAAAAGCTCGGTGTCGATCTCATGACCGTCGATGGACAAAAGCTCTACGGTCCCAAAGGTGCCGGGTATTTGTATCAAAGACGCGGCACATTGCTTGAGCCGCTGCTCTATGGCGGCAATCAGGAGCGCTCAATGCGGCCGGGCACGCCCGTGACGCCGCTCATTGTTGGCCTTGGCAAAGCGATCGAGCTCTCTGAAGCGCGACGGGAAGCGGAAGCGGCACGACTGACTCAGCTGCGTGATTATTTTTTCAAAAAAATAGACAGTGAATTTCCCGATGCGGAAATAAACGGCAGTAGGGAGCATCGCGTACCCAACAACATCAACGTGTCTTTTCCCGGTCTTGATGCCGAATCGCTCCTGTTGCAGATGGACGCAAAGGGCATCGCGATCTCGACCCGCAGCGCATGCCTGTTTGGTACCGAAGGTGGCTCGTTTGTCGTCACGGCACTGGGCAAAGACCTGTCCTGCGCGACATCGAGCATTCGTTTTACGATGGGTAAAGATAGTACCAAAGAGCATATTGATCGTGCGGTTGAGGCACTGAAAGAAGTGGTGGCGCTTGCAAAAGAAAGTCAAAAGCTCGTTCAGATGGCCATCGCTCCTACTGGTTGACTTCTATAAAATGTGGTATATTTAGTGGGTATGATGCCATTTCAAAATTTCACCACAAAAGCAAAAGAGGCGGTACGGAAAGCGCATGAACTTGCGGTCGAACGCGGCCAAAATCACGTAAATCCATTGCATTTGCTCACCGCACTCGTGCTTCAAGAAGAGAGCACGGTCTTTTCCATCCTCGAAAAACTCGACATCGATACGGTACTTTTGACCGATTCGCTGCTCGACGTGCTCGAGGCGCCGGAACACGGTACCATGCTCTCGCCCGCTTATCAGCTTTATTTGACGCCAGAATTGGCGGCTATCATTGAAAATGCGGCAAAAGTCGCGCAAGGCATGAACGACCAGTTCGTCAATACCGAACATTTGTTTGTCGCCATTCTTGATACGCCGGGGCCTGCAAAGGAAATCCTTGCACGTTTTCAGATCGATCGCGTTTCGGTCGTGCAGATCGTGCAGGAGTTGCGCGAGACGACGCCCGATGGCGCGGGGCAGAAGAAACCGCGTGCGCTTGCCAAATACACGCGCTCACTCACTGGCCTTGCTGCGGAAAACAAACTAGATCCGGTCATCGGTCGCGATACCGAGATCAACCGCGTCATTCAGATCATTTCCCGCCGTACGAAAAACAACCCGATCCTCATCGGCGAGGCAGGTGTCGGCAAGACGGCCATCGCGGAAGGCTTGGCACAGCGCATGGCGGCAGGTGATGTTCCCGAATCGCTCAAAGACAAAGAACTCGTGTCGCTTGACCTCGGCCTCTTGATCGCGGGTACGAAGTATCGCGGCGAGTTTGAAGAGCGCCTCAAGGCGATCATGCGCGAGATCGAACGTTCTGCCGGCAAGATCGTTCTCTTTATAGACGAGATCCACACCATTGTCGGTGCGGGTGCTGCGGAAGGCGCGCTCGACGCATCCAACATGCTCAAACCGGCACTAGCACGTGGCGACTTGCGCGTCATCGGTGCGACGACACTGAAAGAATACCAAAAACATATCGAACGCGATCCGGCACTGACCCGTCGTTTCCAGCCCGTGTTTGTCAACGAGCCATCCACTGATGACGCAATCGCTATCTTGCGTGGATTGCGCGAGAAATATGAACTCTTCCACGGCGTTCGTATCACCGATGATGCGATCGTGGCTGCGGTGCAGCTTTCTGCGCGCTATCTCACTGATCGCTTTTTGCCGGATAAGGCGATCGACCTCATCGACGAAGCGGCATCGGCACTGCGCATCTCGCTTGAAAATAAGCCGCCGCTTTTGGAGGAAACGCACCGCAAGATCATGCGTCTCGAGATCGAACGTGAGGCGCTCAAAAAAGATGCCGAAGCGACTTCTGCGACCAAAGAAAGCAAACATGCAAAGGAGCGCATCAAAGAAATCGAAACCGAGATCGCCGATCTCCATGAAAAAACCGCCGAGCTTGAACTGAAGTGGACCAACGAAAAAGAAACGCTCACCTCGATGAAAGCGCTCAAAAAAGATCTGGAGAGAAAGCGTATCGAAGCCGAAGCTGCCGAGAGCGTCGCTGACCTTGTCAAAGCGGCCGAGATCCGTTATGGCACGATCCCGACCCTTGAAAAAGATCTCGATCAGCAAACCAAACGCCTCAAAAAATTGCAAAAGTCGCGCCGCATCCTTAAAGAAGAAATTACCGAGACGGACATCGCCGACGTGGTGTCGCGTTGGACCGGCGTGCCGATCACGAGGATGCTCGAAGAAGAAGCCGAAAAACTTTCTCGCATGGAAGACGAGCTCAAGAAACGTGTCGTGGGGCAGGACGA
>CAZDRD010000079.1:0-3063 GCA_964507945.1 uncultured Candidatus Saccharibacteria bacterium | reverse complement strand
CCTTGAATGGCCCGTCGACGACGATGACCGGATCATCGACCGCAAAGTCGATCTTATGCTTGACCGTGTCGGACTTCATGCGTTTGAACAAGGACTCGATCTCCGGCCCTTCCAAGGGCACCGGCACGACGCCGGAGCCGACAAAGCCCGTCACGCGCGGCGTGTTGCGGACGACATACCACGAATCGTCATCGACGATCATGTCGACCAAAAGATAGCCCGGGTAAATCTTTTCTTCTTCTTCGACGCGACGACCACCTTTGATCTTGATCTTCTTTTCCGTCGGCACGACCACGTCAAAGATCTTGTCGCTCATGCCCAAAGAATCGATGCGCTGGCGCAGATTGCGTTCGACGGCTTTTTCATAGCCTGCGTACGTGTGTATGGCGTACCAATTGCGCTGACTGATGGTGTTTTGTTTTGACATAGAGATGTGAAGTTAGCGAGACCGCTCCCCAATAACTATCGAGAACTATATGGAGAGCAAGAAACGATCGAGTCCGTGTGTAAACGCAAAGTCAAAAAATCCCAGATAGAGCGCGGTCACGATAGATATGGTGATCACCAGCGCCGTATACATGACCGTTTGCTTTTGAGTCGGCCACGAAACATGTTTGAGTTCGGCGCGCGTATCGCGCAGGTAGTTGAAGAGTCGGTTCATAATTTGATGTATATATCGCGGTTTAAAAAACGCCCCGCGGGGCAATACCTAAAGACTACTATGACGGCAGATTTGTGTCAATATGCACGCAAACAACCGCATTTCTGCGGCTGTTTGGAAACATGAAGCTGCGATTACCGTATCTCGTACGTGATGGACACGGTTGACGTGACTTTGTTTTGGCCTTGCGAAAGTTCTGCGGGTGCAGCGCCCTGTGCTGCTTCATTCCTGACACTGATACTATCTTTTGCATAATACGGGATAGGCTGTGCCCCGTCCTCATTAAAGCCGACAATACGTATGAGCGAAACACCCAACGTACTTGCAAGCTCATCGGCCTTTTTCTTTGCCTCTGCAACCGCCTTCGCGCGCGCTTGCCCACGGATGGTATCTTCATCCTCGACGGTAAAGGAAAGTCCGCTGATATTTTGTACTTGGAGACCTGCAAGCGTCGTGATGAGATCGCCCGCTTTTTGCGCATCTTTCATCTTTATCTCTTGGGTTTGTACTACTTCAAAGCCGTCTATCTTGGGTTGTGGACAAGGATAGCGCACGCATGCGATCTGCTCGTAGTTGGGATGCACATCATAACTGACGGTCTTGATGTTCTTGTCTTCGACTCCCGCCGCACGTACCGCGTCAAGCGCCTGATTCATTTTTTCGGTCGCTTTTTGTTGCGCCGCCGCAACACTTGCCGCCTTTTCGATGACACTGAAACTGAACTGCGTCGTATCGGGCACGGCAAATTCGTCACCCGTGCCGGTCACGGTTATGGTATTGGTCACCGGTACTCCCCCGCCGACGTATTTGTATTCTTTTATCGTAACGAGCGTCTGCGCAAAAAGGTAGATGGCGAGCAAAAGGAACACGAGTATCAACGTTCCACGTACGCTATTGTCGCGGAAAAGGTGACGCTTGTCTGAGATAGTTTGATCGTTCATAGTTATTGATTAATGCTATTAATGTGCTACGGCCTACGCGCCGAGCGCTTGGTCAATATATGTTTTCACCTGTTCATAGGGCAGTGCGCCACTGAAGGAGGTCGCATTGCCGTCCTTGTCGATGATCACGACATACGGCGTACCACTGCCACCGGCGTCCATACCGTTTTGCGTATCGGCAGCGATCCGCGCATCGAAACGACCCGATGTCAGGCAGCTTTTAAACTGCGCTTCGTTGAGCTTAAGGGTTTTTGCATTTTGTACATAGAGCGCTTCGCCCAACGTGCTTTGATTGGCAAAAAGCATATCGGCCATTTTCCAATACGCATCATTGCCGCCAAGCTCCGCAGCACATTCCGCAGCGACCGCAGCGCTCTGTGCATTCTGGTGGATCATGGTGAGCGGGAAATTGCGATACACCCAGCGTACTTTGCCTTGGTATTCCTGAACTGCCTGTTTAAGCACGGGGTGTAATTGGTCGCAGAACGGACATTGAAAATCGGAATATTCGATAAGCGTTACTTGCGCATTGGCAGATCCGAGTACGTGGTCGCTGCTGTCGACAGGACGGACATTGCTGGGTGAAGTGTTTGATGGTTGTTCGGTTGGAGCAGTCGCGATGGTATCGTTAGCTTTTGTCCCCGAACGATCGGCAAAGATCACCGCGCCGCCGATCACCAGTCCCGCGATGATAATGGCGACCGGCAAGAGATAGGGGTGCGTATCATGAGTTTTTTCTTTTTCTGAAGTTTGGACCTTGGTTGGTTCTTCCATAAATAAATGATTACTATCTAAGCAATGGGTTTATTATACAAGATAGGTCTCTAAACGCCAGCCTGTGCACGAACACATGGACACGAGACAAAAAACAAACTACACTCAAGCGCATGGAGCCTGAACACAAGAAAAATACTCAGGATGGAGAGGGGTTTGCCCTGTTTATCACAAAACATGTCGGTTCGACACCTTCACTGGTGTTGCATACGTTATTTTTCATCGGCATGTTTTGTCTGCCGTGGTTGGGTATCGGTTTCGACAAGATGCTTTTGGTACTCACGACCGTCGTCTCGCTTGAAGCGATCTACCTTTCGATCTTTATCCAAATGACCGTCAATCATCAGGCTCGCCAGATCGAGGAAGTGAGTGAAGACATCGACGAGATCCATGAGGATGTCGAGGACATCCAGGAAGACGTCGAGGAGATCTCAAAAGACATCGATGACATTCAGGAGGATGTCGAAGAGATCCAAGAAGAACAGGAAGAAGACGTGTCCGAGACCAAGATCCTCGCAGTCGAACAAATGCTCGAAGCACTCTTGCAAGAAATTCGAACGCTTAAAAAATAAGCTAAATATAGACTCGACACCCCTCATCGCAAAATCCCCTTTCGGGGATTTTGCTCTTCAGGGCGACCGCCGGGAATTGAACCCGGATAGGCAGTGCCACAAACTGCAGTGTTAC
>CAZDRD010000078.1:0-3109 GCA_964507945.1 uncultured Candidatus Saccharibacteria bacterium | reverse complement strand
CCGATGATGTCGAACAGGCGATGAAGATCATCGCCGGCTCCGCCAGGAGTATGGGCGTGGAGGTGAAGTGACAAAACATTTCGTAGTATTCTACGAGAGTGGTATATTTAAATTGTGAATAAGCTTCATTGGAGTACATGAAAAAAATGCTCATAGCATCTATCGTATTCATTACGGCCCTTGCCACAGGAACTCTATGGTATGTCAATATAAAACCAACACCCAACACCCCGCTTGGTATTGCCACTACCACACCAGTTACTTCCACATCATCTATTTCGACCTCCACCAAAGCAGCGATCAAACCAGACACGACCAAGACCACATCATCAAGCGCCGAAAAACCACTTGAGCTTTCGTTTCCCGATAATCACCTCGACACGTCCGACTGGCAAACGTACCGCAACGAAGAGTTCGGGTTTGAGGTGAAGTATCCGAAGGGGTGGGAAGTTAACCCAAGTACATACGGTTGTCCAGACGGTATATTACTAGGCCCAAAACAGCGGATTAAGAATCAAGACGGCGGTACACATATATGTCCAGAGATTAAAGTGCTTGCACAGAAAGAAATTAATTTTGCAAGTATAGGATGGTTTGTGCAAAGTCATATTATAGTTAATGGGATTCAGGGTGTAATATGGGCACGGAAATCAAGCACAGATTCTTCGGATGGATTGTCATCAGATGATTTCGGCGGAACATATACTTTTGAGAACAAAAATAAAATATATACCATTTCAAACAATACCCTCGACGTTGATTATATTAAAATGTTCCAAAAAATTCTCCTCTCATTTCAAACTCTAAATAGTTAGCATTGCCACAAAAAGCAATGTATGTTATTCTATTGAGAGTCGTCGGCTTGTCCGATTTTTGTTGTTTGACACTCACTGAAAGGAAAGTGTGAGATGAGTAAACGATTACTCTTCGTCTTGTGTCTACTTGGCACATGGACGAGTAGCGCGTATGCCGCTGATCCATTGCCGACGGGAATATTCGTCCTGCCGTTCAATGAAAATCAGTCGTGGGAATTGACTGCTCCCGACTGCGCGGCAAGAGGAGTAAAAGGGTACGTTAATCCTTGGGATTCTGGCGCGTCAGACTCGCATCAGTACCATATGGAATGGAATGATGATATAAATCAGCAAACAAAGCTTCCGTTTAACAAGTACCATATGGGTGAAGACTGGAACGGTAGATGTGGTGGAAGTTCTGATCTCGGAGCACCACTTTTTGCTCTTGGAGATGGTATCATACAGCTTGCCGATTCTGTTGGCGTGAACTCCACTGGCACTCCTTCGCAAAAAGGGAAACGGCTCGATATCCGCTATGCCATCCCCTATGCAAAGGGCACAGGCGGTGTCGCGGTGTTTGATATGGTGTACCTGCACCTCAACAGCATCATGCCTGGAATTATTAATGGCACAAAAGTCGCGCGAGGGCAGGAGTTGGCAGCAATCGGTGGTTCAGGAGGTTGGCCAATTCATCTGCATTGGGAACTTCAATGGGACAAAAATCTTGCACGTGATACCAATGACTACCAACCAACCCTCACTAAAACAATCGCTCTCAACTATCGCGCACCCTCGCTCATCGTAGACGACCGCAGGGATGTGATAACGGTCACACCATCGGCTCCGTACACATGGAGCGGTGCATTTTCTCCCGCAAGAGACGCGCCGTCATCTACCGCATACGTCTCGGTCAGCGGCCTCAACAAGTCGCTCAAACAAGCGATAGCATTCGGTTGGATGAAGGCGAGCGATATCCAATACTGGGACGCGGCACTTAGTCAGTGGCGATACATGACAAACGTAGATGATAACTTTTTCAGATCCGACACTTGGTATGTATTTGCCGTACGTGCAACGGGCGGCACGCTCAACATACCCCTGCCGGGAAATCATTTTCAAGATGACCGCGCGCGGCTCGATATGATCAATGCGGTCAAGAGCGATGCACGCTTCAAGAACATACTGACGCAGACATTCACTCGTGACCCGAATGTATATCCGGGATGGATAAGACACTGCATGGACTTCACTACTTCAAGTGGTATTGGCCGCGTATGTCAGGTTACGGGTGCGATGCGGCCACTCGTGCGGCAGACGATATTCCGTATTTCGGAGACAGGCGCATGGAGTGCTTGGAAGGAGGTGGACAAGAATGAACTGTACTGACTAACGTCAGTGCGTGAGCGGCTCCGTAAGGGGCCGCTTTTTACCTTACTTTCAAATGAAGATCATCGCCGGTTCCGCACGTTCGATGGGTGTGGAGGTGAAGTAATCTTTTATTTTACTTCTTCTTATTAATATCCCGATCTAGATATAAGCGAGGGGGCATCATCTCCGGCTTCCACGATTTTTTGAGCGATGCTATCGATCCGCTTGTTTGGTACTTGCCGTTTTTTGCATAATCGGACGCAAGGATAGGGCCGGTTTCAAAGAAAATGATCTGCGCGATACGCCGTCCGGCGACAAGCGGAATATAGTAGTTTACAGAGTTATTGGTGATCTCCATGGTCCACCGGTTGATGTAGCCGACATCACCCCAGCCGGCACATTTGCATACCTCAATGAAACTGCGGCCGAGTGATGAGCGTGCCTTCATCATGGTGGTGATGTGGTCGCGCCCGCCGATGAATTCTTCGGTGTGCGCTAAAATCGTTTCGCCCGGGGCAAGCAAGATAATTTTTTCTTCCGGGGCGATCCCGTTGTAGTCAAACTGATATTTGGCAAGTATTTTTTTCGCCGGTTCCGCACGCTTAGGTTTGGTGCCCCATACGCGCTCCACGTGCTTTTTATCGTAGATATTGTAGATATTTTCAAAATGCGGAGGGCGCTGCTCGGGGAAAAACCATTCACCGAGCGTGACGTCATAACTTGAGGTTGCCAGATTTTCCCGTTTAAACGGTTCGATCACGATTGACCCTTCTTTCATCGCTTCCAATATTTTTTTATCAGACAATGCCATAATGCTGTTGGTTATGTTGGTATAGTGTAGCATATATACAAAAGATCGCTGCTTTGCATATCGTTGCAAAGCAGCGTGTCGGTCATACCCAGCCTAGGAGGTTCGGTATGACAATAGCAGCAATTCCTGCCGAAAG
>CAZDRD010000077.1:0-3125 GCA_964507945.1 uncultured Candidatus Saccharibacteria bacterium | reverse complement strand
CGAACCCCACTCTCAAAGACAAAACGCTTTCATGTCATTGGGGGGAACTTTGGGATTTCACCGCTTCCGCCAAGGGCGGAAGCGAAATTGATAGCGCGATTTTAGCTTCCGCAAAATCGCTCCGCTTATTTAATTCCGAACAAGTTTCGTATGGTGGACCCGAGAGGACTCGAACCCCCTACCTCCTCAGTGCAAATGAGGCGCTCTACCAGGTGAGCTACGGGCCCAAAATTTTTCAACAAACACTCGGATCTTACATCCGCCACTACGGCTATAGACCCGATACTGTACGATTATACTAAAAAATACTTCGTTGTCTAATTGTTAAGCGCGCCCTTGCGAGCGCGCCCTGAAGCCTTCCCACCGCGACTTGTCGTTGTTATTCACTAAAACGCATAGATCCACAAGACAATGACAGTCATGGCGCCGGTGAAGACTGTTACCGGCCAAACAAGACTGGCAATCGCACGATCCCAGAAGAATGACATGTTAATCTCCTTACCCAACCCGTGGGCCTGTTTATTTAATACCATTATTTCTGTTTCAATGCAAGTGTGACCAAGTGGTCTAAAAATTCCGGCAAACCTGAACCGACAGCACCAACCGCTTTTGGTACGAGCGATTCCTGCGTTAGACCCGGCAAGGTATTTACTTCAAGGAAGTAGATGCCAGTGGGATTGATGATGAAATCTGAGCGCGAATAATGTCGCAGACCAAGTTCACGATGCACCAGCTTGGCGAGCCTTTCAAGCTCGCGCTTTTCTTCCATAGTGAAGTTGCCAGGACAGATCTCTTGTGAGGCGCCGGCGTACTTTGCATGATAATCAAAAAAAGTTCGCTCGGGAGCCGGAATGATCTCGATGGGCGGCAATGCATAGGCATCTTCATCGCGAAAACCTTCAATGACCCCAACCGTGGCTTCCCTTCCGCGCACATAATCTTCGATGAATACTTTTTCCGAATGTCCGAACGCTTCATTAATGCCTTCGACAAGCTCTTCAAACGATCGCGCGAGTGTCACTCCGACTGACGATCCGCTTGAGGCAGGCTTGATGACCCACGGCGAAGGGAACGAACGAAAGACATCGCGAGCGATGGATTCGATGGGTCGGTCGGGCGTCAGCACGACATGAAAAGCCGTTTTGATGTCTGCTTTTTTTACCCGTTCTTTTGTAAGGAGCTTGTTCATAGCAACAGCAGAACCGAGCGACCCTGAACCGGTAAACGGTATCGCGAGCTGTTCAAGCAAGTGCTGCACCTGTCCGTCTTCGCCATAATGTCCGTGGAGTGCATTAAATGCGACATCTACCTGTTCGAGTGCTTGCTCAGGATAGAGCGGCCGCCCACGCATATGCCATGTTCCTTGCCGATCAATAAAAATATCTCGTGTCTCATATTTTTCTTCAGGCAAATGCGCAAGCACCGTCGCACCGGTCTTGAGTGAGACTTCGTACTCGTTTGAAGGACCCCCGCGCAATACGCCAACACGAACTTTTGACATGTAGATAGTATAAAGCAGATTATCAAAAAACAGAAAGGGGCATTGCTGCCCCGACTTGTTTAGCATATTCGCTATTTTAAAATCTTCGCAGGAGAATACATAGGCATTCGTGCATAACTTGCAACTGCCAAGGCGTTTCTCCCCCTTCGTGCTTTTTCGCCTCTTCAAAATACAATGGCACACATCCTTCACCACAAACTCGTGCCAAAGCAGAGGCCTCAGGATCATCGTATCTTTGCGGAAGAGGTTTGCCGTAAAACTCACACTCAGGACCTGCCAGGGGCCCTTTTTTGGCTTTGGTTTTTAACATACGATCGACGAGAGATAGCCATGCCATCGTTTTTCCCCTTCTTGTTCAGACTACAATATACCATATTTACGATCTTTTTGCAAGTCTCTTGCGGTGAAAGGTGATGGCGAAACGATGCGCTTCGCTGTTGGCCAAAAGGATATCGTAGCCGTACTTTGTTTTCAAAAGCGACGGCGCGATGATGTCTTTGGGCTTGTGGTGCTCGTCTTTGAGGACGCTGACGATAGGCATTTTGTACCCAAACGTGTCGAGTACACGTTGTGCAGCGTTGATCTGCGCCTTGCCACCGTCGACAACGATAACTTTTGGAAGCGGCCATTCGGTATGTGCCAAACGGCGGGTCAGCACTTCTGATAAAGCACCCGTGTCATTTGCGGCAGTAAAACCCTGCACGATAAATTTTCGATAATCGCTTTTCTTTGCTTGCCCATCCTCGACCACCGTCATCACGCCCACCATCTCGCTCCCCGACAAATGAGCGATATCATACGCTTCGATACGCATGGCGCGGGCATCGCTTTCGCGAACGCGCTTCAAAAGCGACACGTCTTGAATATGCTCGAGCGCAAAGATCTGCCGTTTTCTTTTTTCCGCCATTTCAAAATCCTGCGACTTCGCGTACGCTTGCATGTCTTTTTTCAACTCGCGCAGCAAGTCTTTTTTCTTGCCTTCAAACAAAAGCTTGACGTGCTGTATCGTGCGCGCGTATTCTTTCTGTGCGGTCTGTCCATCAGGGTACAGGCCGATCATGCGGTTGAAGCGGATCTTTGCATCGCCTTTTTTGATAAGTTCAGTGACGGGACGCTTGGTGTCATAAAATGGAAAGATTTTGTGGATCAGCTTGAGCGCTTCTTTTAAAAGTCCGCCTTGCGGAAAGGGACCGAATTCGTATTTGATATCGCGGTCGGAAAATTTCACCGGCAATTCTTTGCCCCGCACGGTCAGTACGCGCGGAAAATCTTCATTGGTGATGATGACATAGTTGAAACTCTTATCGTCTTTGTCGCGCGTGTTGTAGGGCGGCTTGTGGGTTTTAATGAGGTTGGCTTCAAGCAAGAGCGCTTCAAGTACCGAGTCGGTCTCACGCCAATCGAGATCGGTCGCTTCTTCCGTCATCTTGACGATGTACTGCCCGCGCGTTTGCATCAGATCAGCAGAAAAATAACTTTTCACGCGATCTCGCAGCGACGTAGCCTTGCCGATGTATAATATTTTTTTGCGTGCGCCAAGAAAAAAATACACGCCGGGCGCGTCGGGCAGTTTCTTTTTTGCGAGATCTTCTTTGGTCATAAAGTGAGGTGACCCGGGCCGATT
>CAZDRD010000076.1:0-3203 GCA_964507945.1 uncultured Candidatus Saccharibacteria bacterium | reverse complement strand
GGATATTCTCTGCAGATTTTACACACAAATACAAAATCACCCTTTTCGATTTCGGGTGCAAATTTATCATTTCCTGCTATTACGTAGTCTATAATTGCCACCCTTGTGATAAAAAATAGGAGCAGAGATACAACTAGGGCACCGATTATATAGAAAACTGTTTTCATTATATTTTTATTAGTGAGGCTCGGGGATTTGTTCCCACGAGCCTCTGCTTAGTCCTGCCAACCGATGCAGTTATTGAACTACATACGGTTTTACATACCATGGAATAACGCTGAGTATTGCTGAAGCCTTGGTTCCAAAATACTGGCGATATTCAGAGTAAGATGGAGGGGTGCCAGCACTTCGGAGAAACGCATCGAGCTGAGCGGCGACCTTGTTACCGAGCGACTTCGCTACGAATTTTACGGCTTCTAGGACGGCCCAACTGACGAGACCTTCTCCTCGTAACTTATCCGCCATCTCCTCCGGCATCGGAGTCAAACCCATGGCATCGAATCGCTCGATCGGCGTTGCTGCCTGTGTTGGCGCAGGCATAGCCGTCATACTCGTGGCGACCAAGAGCGCGAGGGCAACCGTGCCACTTACGATACGCTTGTGCGTAGACATTCAGTATACCTCTCAGTGAAAGGACAAGAAAGTCGCTGGATGCGACTTGTCCATTTGCTATGATACCAAGGCAAGTTGCTCACATACAATCTTGCAGGGGGGGGGCAATGGTATGGTATAACATTGCGCAGTACTCACTGGCTAGACCAGTGTTTTTTGTTCCTCAACAATCAGGAGAATATTGGTATGCGTGCGTTAATTACGAGTGTGGGAGTTGCGTTAGTGGCTCTATGCCCCGTCGCGGTACATGCACAAGAAGCGACGCCTACCACGTCACCACTGGGTATCGAGGAGAAACTGAAAGAGGTGTACGACCTCTACCGTATGGGCAACGTGGTGACCTTGGAAAAAAGTGAATTCCGAGCAGAACTGGACCTCGGGTACGCTCTCAATGAGTCGAGAATGTTCGGGTTCCAAGAGACGACGCGGACGCTCTCGGCAATTGGTACGCTCGCCTACGGCATTACCGACGGTATGGAGCTTGCACTCGCCGTACCCTTGATATATCGAGAACAGAAAGCCGAAAGTGCAGATACAACGTTCCTCGATGAACAGCACGCGGGGCTTGGCGACATAACGCTCGGCCTTGCGGCAACCATCCCCGTGCCGTGGGTTTCGACCACTGGCCTTGTCTCGGTATCACTCCCCACGGCGACGGATGATCTTGGTAGCGATGGCGTCACCACATCCATCGGTTTCAACGTGGACAAAGTGATGCAGCCGGCGTTCGTCTACGGAGGACTTGCTTGGGTGCGCGACTGGGGTGAGAGTCAAGACGCGGTCGGCTATACTGCAGGCGTTGGCTTTTTCCTCAACTACGCGCTCTCAATGGGTGCGGAACTTGACGGCAGCTACCTCTTCAACCCTGAGCAGGGAATGCCGAACGACATGTTGTCGCTTGTCACACGGGTGAGCTATCAGGCAACACCGTCGTTTGGTGTAACGCCTTCGGTGGGCGTTGGTCTTACCGAAAGCGCACCGGATGTACAGCTTGGCCTGCGGCTTGCATGGAGGTTCTAAATGCGCGGCATGATACTTGCCGTCATACTCGCATGTGCTGGGTGCGGCTTTCATCCGCCACCTGGCACACCGCTAACCTGGTACGACGAGCGCTGGGGAAATGTCACCGAGCAGGAACTTGATAACTCCTGTGGACTGGCATCGCTTCGTACAATCGCGTACTACCATTTCGGACACGAGATCAGTGAGCGGGAACTGCTTACGAGGTATGTCGAAACCCAGAGCAATGAAGCCATCGCGCGGGCGATGAAAGAAGGCGTATCACTCCTTGAACTTGAGCACCTTGCGCAATCCTTCGACTACCAAACACGTCGAAGCATGCTCTCTATTGACGAGCTTGCCCGCGTCGTTTCCTTCGCTCCCGTGATCGTCTATCTTGAAGTAGATCGGTTCCGCCACTTTGCGGTCGTGCGCGGCATGAGCAAGACAGAGGTCCTACTTGCCGACTCATCGCGTGGCAATGTGCGTTACTCGCGCGAGGCGTTTTTGGCAGAATGGAAGGTGCCGGAAGAGTTTCATGATCGATGGAAAACACCCGGCGGACTCGTGCTCTTTAAAAACGGTAACGAGCACGAACACGTATCAACGTTCTTAAAGACACTCGATTCTCGAACACCAGAATCGTTCTTCACTCTCAAGCGATCACTCATGCTTGGGCGGTGACAAAACAGGCAGGATTCGTTCCTGCCTGTTTTTCCTTATGGGATTATTGTAGTCTCTACTTTTTCTTATTCTGTTTCCACGTGTCTATCTTTGCATGATGACCCGACAGAAGCACTTTGGGGACGCGGTAGTTCTTCCCTTTCCACGCGAGTACCTCGGGGCGCGTGTAGACGTCACTGCTTGCAATGCGACGTTCTTCGACTGATGCGTCATGCCCAAGCACGCCCGGCAAGCGCCTCGTCACGGCGTCTATCACCACCATCGCAGGCAATTCACCGCCTGTCAGGGTGTAGGGACCTATACTTACGGTCTCTGCTTTGGTTATCTTTTTTACGCGCGCGTCAATGCCTTCATAGCGGCCGCAAATAAGTACGATGTGTTTGTATCGTTTCGATGCTTTCTCCGCATACGCGGTATCAAACGTCTTGCCTGCCGGTTCGAAAAAAATGATCTTGACTTCTTTTTTATTTTTTCTGCCCACCGCCTTTTGGATCGCTTTGAGTATAGACTCGGCTTCAAGTACCATGCCGGGGCCGCCGCCGTAGGGTCTGCGATCAACGCGTGCCCATTTGTCGTTGGTGAAATCACGCGGGTTGTAAAAACTCACGCGTATCTTTTTGCGTTCGATCGCCCGCCTGATGATGGATTCACCGAGGTACGAATCAAACGCAGTGGGAAACAAGGTAACGATATGAAAATGCATAGTAACAACAAAAGCCCCTTTCGGGACTTTTGTCAAATACGGTCATGCTCTCTTTACATCTTGAGATCGGCCATCGCTTCGTCTACCGTTTTTGAGGCAGAGCCACCTGATGACGCTCTCGATCCGCCTTCCGGCTCATTGATCTTGAGATTGACGCGGGCATTGTTCTTCATCCCCACCACACGCAGGAGCGTGCGTACCGCTT
>CAZDRD010000075.1:0-3259 GCA_964507945.1 uncultured Candidatus Saccharibacteria bacterium | reverse complement strand
GGTCCGATGACGCCGATACCGACGACGATCGCCATACCAAGCGTTTTCATTGCTTCAACTTCCATATGATGTTAAATAATTTACTTGATAATAATTTCTTAAAACTAATGCGGCTCTGCTATCGCCAACTTGATGAAAAAGAGCGTGAGCAGTGCAAAGATCGACGCCTGAATGAATCCCACAAACACTTCATAGAGCATCAGCGGCACCGGCAGCAAGTATGGCACGAAAAACATCGCCACGAGGATGAGTGTCTTGCCGGCAAACATGTTACCGAAGAGACGGAAGGAAAACGACACCAAGCGCGCCAGTTCGCTCAGAAGCTCGATGATACCGACCAAGAACCCGATCGGCGATTTTAGATTAACAAATTTACCCGCATATTTCAAGGCGCCTACATAGGCTATGCCGGATATCTCGATCGCGAAAAACGCGATGATCGCAAGCGCGAGCGTAATGTTGAGGTCGGTCGAGACGGGGTGAAAGAGCGGGATGAGTTCCTCTCCATGTATCACGCCGATCGAGTTGACGATGGGCAAAAGCCCGAACCAATTGCCCAAAAGGATGAAGGTGAACAACGTCGCGATGAGCGGAAAGAACCTGAGTGCTAACGGCCTGGATTCGAGCACTTCCTCCATATAGTCGATGATGAATCCGAATGCCGCTTCGACAAACGTCTGTATGCGTCCGGGGATCTTTTGCAAGTTGCGCCCTACCAGCCAGCCGACTGTGATAAGCACGATCATCACCATCCATCCCATGATCATGGTATTGGTGATCGGCAAACCGAAAATCTGTCCGATCTGATCTGCCTTGAGCGCGATGTGTAGACCTTCTTGCATAAATATGCCGACACTATACCATAGTCTCAGGTCGGATTCTACGACGGAGGCGTTGCGGGCAAGTAGAGACTGATATTTTTATCACCCATGCTGTCGTAATACTCGTATACCTTGCCCGAGATCTGGGCGATGCCCTGGGCCATTTTGTCGAAATTTTTGCCCCGCACCGAGAGGCATAGCAAATAAGGCTGCTTGGGATAATACACGATACCGCAATCATGCAGCTCATCTTCGCCAGTTGCGGCATCATTAGCCTCCCCAAACTTGTGGGCGACGGCAATATTTTTCGGCACGCCGGCGCGCAGGCCTTGCGTAAAGTCAGATGTGCTCATGAGCCCCAGAAGCTTTTCCGAGTCATCTGCATTGATGAACGATGCATTGAAAAGCAGTTGGAAGAACGAACCGAACTGGCGCGTATTGATGAAAGCGCCATCAGCGTTGTCGGGAGTAACCGTAATCCCCAACATTTTAAATATATTGTCGAAATATAACCCCTGCACCAAAGGAAAGATGGTTGCCGTCGCCTTGTTGTCGGAATACTTGAGCATGTATTCGATGTATTGCCATATGCTGTAACTCTTCCCTTTAGTTGGATATTGGGCAGGTTTGAAGTGTTGTTCAAAATCAACATCGGCCCCGGTATACGGGATGGTCGTCGTCAGGAGTGTAGGATCGGCTTCGGTTTGTTTGAGGATCAGCATCGCGATCGGCACCTTCAAGAGGCTCGCCGGTTTGAATTGCAGACTGGAATTGACCCCGAATGTCGCCCCGTTGTTGAGATCGCGAAAGTATGCCGAACCCACGGTTATATTTCCTGCGTCAACTTCCGTTTGGATATATTGCTCAAGTTCATCGGGAAATGGCAACACCGCCCCCTTGGATAAATAATCTTCACCGAGGGCGCAGTCCAGAAGTGGATTGACGAATTGATAACCGCTGCCCGGTTTATCGAAGCCGCGCAAAGCCGGATTGGGCGTTTCTTCTGCACCGGCCAGATGATTGAGTTCCCCGACATACCCCACCCCCACGCCGGAGATAAAGGCGATGACTAAGGCGATACCGAACCAAATAAATATTATTCTCATTATGAAAATGAGGCGAAGAAATTTAATTGTAGCATATATACCCCGACGTGTGTAAAGCTCGATGTTTTTCGGTGGACCTGAGGGGAGTCGAACCCCTTACCTCTGCAATGCGAATGCAGCGCTCTACCAGTTGAGCTACAGGCCCAAATTATTTTTCAGCGTACCATAGGATACATATTTGTAACAGAGAAAGCGTGCCGTACGGGACGACACGCCTCCAATTCTCAACACATTATTGTCAGGAAGGCCGAACTTTAGGATTTATGAGAGGTACTCCCTCCCTGCAAAGAGGACACTCATGCCAATCCCAATCTGTAATGGGCTTGTGTACAAGCCTCTGAATGGGGGGCATATTTCGCAGTTCTTTGGATGTCGTATCGCCACGAATCCAAAATGTCCCAAACCCCACAACTCGGACGGACACTCCCCTTGATTTTAACCATTGCATGAGATTTCGGTACGTCGTGCCATGATTAAGCACGTCATCCGTGACAAGCACCCGAGCCCCATTTACGGCTTCCAATTGAGCATCGTTGAGGTACTGCATTGGGAGCTCATTTTTCTGGGTTTGTAAAAAATCTACCCTCGTCGAAAGCCCAGGCTTGAGTGCGCTTAAAAAGCCGGCAACACAAGGGGCAATATCGGCACCGACGGTTGCAAGCCCAATGACGTAATCCATTTCTTCCTCTAAGAAACGTACGGCAAGTTCATGGCAACAGTGCTTAAAAAAGTCAGGATCAACTCTCTTTAAGTTGCGGAGGTTAATGAATTGGGCGGTATGCTTACCACTTCTCAGTCTACAATGTCCTTCAACAACCAGTCCGAGTTCTGCAAAACGTGCCCACACTTGATCTTCGGTCAGTCGTGGATGCAAGGTGATCATGTTCGTCCTCCATCATCTAGAAGCGGGACTTTCTTTTCTTACAAGAGAATATGAGAAAATGGAAGAAAATGCAAACTTTGTGACCTAACCTGGAAAAATCTTATCCCAGAAGATTTTTCGGGCTGCCGGGAATCGAACCCGGTTCGCACGCACCCCATGCGTGCATACTACCAGTGTACTACAGCCCGTTTATTTTACTTTATGGCCATCTTCGAAAGCCAACGCTTTCTCATATGGTTTTTATCAAGAGATTACGCCCTTGAAAAAATGCGCCCTGCACATTTTTTCGGGATACCCGGAATCGAACCGGAGTCTTACGCACCCGAAGCGTATATACTGCCACTGTACTATATCCCGTACTTTGCACTAACACCCACAAAAATTCAAGCGGGTTTGTGGACCATACCGGACTCGAACCGGTCACCTCATCCATGCCATGGATGCGCTCT
>CAZDRD010000074.1:0-3264 GCA_964507945.1 uncultured Candidatus Saccharibacteria bacterium | reverse complement strand
CTGCAAGGGCATCCGGAACGCACGCGACTGCCCGGACTTGAAACCACCTCGGGACCGCTTGGCGAAAACCTCTCACAGGCGGCTGGTATCGCGTATGGCGCACGTATGGACGGCAAGAAATTCCGTGTCTTTTGTATCATGTCCGATGGCGAACAGCAGGCGGGTAATGTATGGGAAGCCGCGATGTGGGCGGGTAACAATAGACTTTCAAATCTCACCGCAATCATCGACCGCAACAACATCCAGATAAACGGCATGACCGAAGACGTGATGCCGCTTGAGCCTTTGGCCGACAAATACAAAGCGTTTAACTGGCATGTGATCGAGATCGACGGGCACAACATCGAAGCTATCTGCGACGCGGTCGAGGAAGCGCGGGCGATCTACGAAAAGCCAACGGTCATCATCGCGCACACCATTCCCGGCAAAGGCATTCCCGAGATCGAATTTGACTACCGCTGGCACGGCAAACCACCCAACAAACAAGAAGAGCAACGGTTCCTGAAAATTTTGCGTTCACTCGGCGGAAAAGTAACGAACAGTGATATTCATTGAAATAGTCACGATGAGGTATGGAAGAATCGTTTCAAGAAAAAGTACCAACACCTAACTTTGACATTGAAAAGAGTCCGATCAAAGAAGCCTACGTACTGCTTGATGCAAAGACGCCGCTGGAACTTTCCAATCGTTACAGTGCAGAAGATCAAAAACTCATGCAATCGGGTGCATGGGAATGGGATTATGAAAATGAAGAACTACTGATCAATAAGGTAAAAAATATTCTTGAATCTGCCGATGTGTCACAAATGACCGATGAAGAGCGCGATTGGCGCAATGAGATATTGTGGTTTTGGTATCATCATGCGATTAGTTGTGCGATCTGGCGATACCAAGACAAAGAAGCTGCCAAAAAGTATGCTGCTGTCGCACTGGAATATCAAGGAAGCAATCATCCCAATAAAATAACCCGCCTGTTAGATTTGCTTACAAATGATAAACTTCCGGAGGCAGAACAATGGGCGGAAGGAATTGAAGATGGGGCGGAAAAAGAAACTGCACAGTATTTGTTGAAGGAATATAGAGAAGGAGATTTTGATGTATAATAAACACAATCATGATCCCCAACAATGCAAAACTTGTTCAAAATATTTTTGATGAGAAGATCGCGCGCAAACCAACACGTGACGGCTTCGGTACGGGCGTGACCGAAGCGGGCAGGGAAGACTCACGTGTCGTCGTCTTGTGTGCCGACCTTGCCGAGTCCACACGTGCCGAGTGGTTTCAAAAAGAATTTCCCGATCGGTATATCGAGCTTGGTGTCGCCGAGCAAAACCTCGCCGGTGTCGCCGCGGGCCTCGCGGCCTACGGCAAGATCCCCTTTATCGCATCATATGCGGCATTTAACCCTGGGAGAAACAACGAGCAGATACGCACGGCGATCGCGCTCAATGACGTGCCAGTAAAAGTGTGTGGTATGCACGCGGGCGTGTCGGTGGGTCCCGACGGCGCGACACATCAGGCGCTCGAAGACGTGGCACTTATGCGCGTCATCCCCAATATGACGGTCATCGTTCCGTGTGATGCAGAAGAAGCGCGCAAGGCCGTGCGTGCTGCGGCACAGACCGGCACGCCCGCGTACATTCGTTTCGGTCGCACGGAAACACCAGTTTTCACAACACCCGATACACCGTTTGAAATAGGTAAAGCGGAATATTTCTGGAGAAGCGAACATCCACAAGTCGCGCTGATGGCGATGGGATCACTCGTGTATCAAACCCTCAAAGCGGCACACGAGCTTGAAAGCGAAGGTATACAAACCTCCGTCCTTAATTTGCATTCTATAAAACCAATGGACATCGAAAAAGTTATTGAAGCCGCACGTGAGGCAAGCGCGGTCGTGACAGTAGAAGAGCACCAGATCTTGGGAGGCCTGGGAAGCACGGTCGCGGAAGTGTTGGTGCAAAATCAGCCGGTACCCATGGAATTCATCGGCGTTCATGACCGCTTCGGCCAATCAGGCGAGCCCGCAGAGCTCATTGAACACTACGGCATGGGTGTGGGGTCTATCAAAGATGCCGTGCGACGAGTGTTGGGGAGGAAGTAGAAAAGAGTCCCACATCTGTCGACTTTTTCAGTACTCCCAAAATATATTGACGAAAAATAAAATATAGGTTATAATACGAACAGAAAATGGAGGTTTAGACCATGAAGTCAATCGACTGGGCGCATAAATGCGCCATTACTTTTGCTTTCACTAGCATGGTGCTAGTGAATTGGGCTCTAGGCTCTGCTGCTCAGGGCGAAGGGGCGATGGTAACAGCGATGTTCGCCAACTTTCTCTGGGTAGTTGGAATGGTCAACTTATTTGGTTGGCCGGTATGTCTGCTATTCTCCTTTTTGATCGGGGGCAAACAAGTGGATCTTGGGATAGATGGTGCGCCGCTACCATCGGTCTTTTGCCTAGTGTGGCCAGTCCTGTGCATATGTGCGTGCATTGTTGGTATGGTCGCACACCTGGAGGGGGCGCTATACACCCAAGAAACTAGCAAGGCAATAGGTCTGGTGGGCGGTGCTGGATTGATAACCGAAAGCTTCCTCCTTGCCTTCAGAATGAAACGGCACGTTAGAAGGGCGGCGAAGTTCTTCAGCTAAAAATTAAATAAAAAACGAATTGCACTATCCGTGTGTTCATGCGACTAGTCACTCAAGTTGAGATTAGTCGCTTTATTTTTATCTAACATACCTACGCAATTTTCTCCGCCTTGTAACCTTCTGGAGCGTTTGCTAAGTATTCTTCGATTTTTTCAAGTGACAGCAATCCTTTTTGTGCGCCGATCTGTTGGACGACGGACATCGAGTTGATGGGAGCGCGTGCAAGTGCTTCGGGCACGGTCTTTCCCAGCGCAAGTAGAGAGGTAAACGTCGAAGAAAACGCATCGCCGGCACCGGTGCGCGAGATCGGTGGTGTCGGGTCCGGATACATCGGCATATACCATACGCCGTCATCGGTAAGCGCAAACGAACCGTTCGGACCATCGGTGATGACTGGCATCTTTGGCCCCAAGGCCTGCATGCGTTTGAGGAGCTCGGTCATCTCGTTTTCATCGGTTTCCAAAATCGTTTTCGCTTCTTCTTTATTGCAAAAGAAAAGCGTCGACGCTTCGTAGACGTCTTTTATTTTTTCGTACCCAAACAGTATTTGAAATGATCCGGGCTGAAAGGCGAGCTTGGTGTCAGGATGCGCTTTCACGTACGTGGCGATCT
>CAZDRD010000073.1:0-3306 GCA_964507945.1 uncultured Candidatus Saccharibacteria bacterium | reverse complement strand
CCGACAAATCGCAGTTTTACGTCGACGAGCTTGCGGAAGGCATCGCAAAGATCGCAGCAGGATTTCATCCATACGATGTCATCATTCGTACATCCGATTTCAAGACCAACGAATACCGCACGCTCATCGGCGGCGACTTGTATGAGCCGCAGGAAGAAAACCCAATGATCGGCTGGCGTGGCGCATCGCGTTATTATGACGAGCGTTTCAAAAAAGCGTTCGGGCTCGAATGCGAGGCACTGCGGCGCGTGCGCGATGATATGGGGCTTGATAACGTCGTGGTACTCATTCCGTTTTGTCGCACGCTCGAAGAAGCCGACAAGGTGCTTGCGGTCATGAAGGAGCACGGTCTCGACCGCGCCAAGGGCCTCAGGGTGTATGTCATGTGCGAAATACCGGCCAACATCGCGCTTGCCGAAGATTTTCTCGAACGGTTTGATGGTATGTCGATAGGGTCCAATGATCTCACTCAGCTCACGCTCGGTCTCGACCGCGATGCTGGCATGCTTTCCCACATCGGCAACGAGAACAATGAAGCCGTCAAACGGATGATCGACATCGCGATCAGCGCCTGCAAAGCGCATGGGAAATACATCGGCATCTGTGGACAAGCGCCGTCGGATTTCCCGGAGTTTGCACAGTTTGTTGTGTCGCTGGGCATCGAAAGCATCTCCCTCTCACCCGACACGGTCATCAAGACATTGCCGAAGATCGCGGAACAGGAGAGCAAAGCAACCCTATAAAAACCTCAAACATTACTGGTTGATCTTGTGAGGTAGTCATACAATGCCATATCATATAAGTAATAGACGAGATCGATACAGTATGTTATAGTTGTGGTTAGAGCTTATCCTTGTGACTCATCATTGTGAGGTGGACCATGAGTATGGAAACAAATGTTGTGGCCATTTCGGCCCGGCAGAGGTTGGCGAATGATACCACTCTCTTGTGTCGGATGATGGCCTATGATCATCCTGCGCTTCGTGAGCGGATGGAATTGAAATATCGCTGGAGTAAGGAGAAGACAAATCAGCTATTCGACGAGATGAAAAAGTTCCTTTACCTCTGTGCAACTAACGATGGAGCCATGGCACCGCCGGAAGAGATTGATGAGATTTGGCACAACTTCATCCTGTTCACGGGTGACTATGCTGAATTTTGTCGGGATATGGCTGGCTTCTTCCTTCATCATCAGCCGCTTACCCAAGCGCAACGTACTCAAAGCGACGGTTCAATGGTCGAAAATACATTGACCGCTGCACGGCGTGCCTTCGGCGATGACTTACCAGAGGAGTATTGGTCTTTCCAGAATATCCCTGGCAGCTGCGGTCCCGGCCAATGTGGGGCTTCGACAAATTGCCAAGGGTGACTAACCGTCATTCTGGGTAGAGGCAACGCGCCACCTTGAAAGGGGTGGCGCATCTTTCTTTGTGGAGTGTGTCATGCAACACGAAGTAGTTCTGGCGAAACCGGATGACGCAATGCGACTCTCAGAATTAATGGTACGATTGGAATCTCAAACCAGTTTTATGATGTACGAAGCAGAGGAGATTCCTAACGTCGACATGCTAAAGAAACGCATATCTGTCGGTTCACTAAGTATTCAGGAAGTGTTCTTATTAGCTCAAGATACATACAATCTAGTGGGCTATACCTTGGTCTGTTGTGGTAGTCTGTCTCGTAATCGTGGAGTAGGGACACTGTCAATAGGCGTGTTACAAGAGGTTCAAAGTCGCGGAGTCGGTTCTGCACTGTTGTGCGAAGCAATCACTTGGGCAAAAAGCCAAAAGCTGTACCGATTGCAATTACAAGTTCAAACGTGTAATAAGAGAGCATTAAGTCTCTATCTTAAATTTGGGTTCAAAATTGAAGGAATCTTGCATCGGTGTGCGTTTATCAAGGGTAAGTATGTCGATAAGTATCAGATGGCACTTCTTCTATGACTGGAACCCTGTAACTCAGGGTTTCTTTTTTTGCCACTTTTTATACAATACATACTATGAACAAACAGCAAGTAAAATGGGATGAATCATTTAAGTCTGGCCGAGACTATAGTCCGATGAATGTAATATTATTGGACTTGATATTGGCTGAAATGACGCACGAGCAAAAGACCGCAATTGATCTTGGTTGCGGCACTGGCGATGCGGTCATCAAGCTTGCGCAACGGGGTATGACCGTGACAGGTCTTGACTGGTCACCTGATGCGTTGGAAAAGGTACGTATTCGGGCAGATAATGCTCAGATAAATAATAGAGTCACCTTGAAAGAAGCTGATCTCAACGATCTCACGTCGATAGAAATAAGCAAGGACAAAGCGGATTTGGTTTTGTGTAAATTAGTGGTTGCATTTATAGAGGACAAGAAACGATTTTGCACAATAGCGCAGTCTCTTTTGAGTGACACGGGCATGTTTGTGATCCAGACTCCTGTATTGCATGAAGCGATGCAATACACGTCAGAAGACAAGCCAGAGATCGCAGTGAAATACAAAGAGTTTGCGTCACTCCTGCACGAGATTTTCGAGAGTGTCGTTATTTTCAATCACTCGTATTACGGTGATAAGGGGGATTTAGTCACCTTCATTGTTAAATAGTCGAAACTATGAAGTGAACTAGAGGCTCTTGTTTTTGCTTATACTGTGTATAATAAGACTATGACCACCATCGCATTTTTTTACACTGAAGATTGGGAGAAAGAGCGGATCGAACATTCCGCGCTCGTGAAAGAAGGGGCGGTAGATTTTTTCAAGATGCCGCTCGATCCTGAGCACATTCCCGAAAAAACCGATGCGGAAATCATCTCGGTGTTTGTCGACGCGCAGGTGAGCGCAGAGGTGATGGAAAAATTTCCAGCACTCAAACACATTGCGACACGCTCGACGGGTTTCGATCACATCGATTGCGCGGCGGCAAAAGCGCGGGGCATTACGGTTTCAAACGTGCCCGCGTATGGCGAGTGCACGGTGGCCGAGCACGCATTCGCGCTTCTGCTCGCACTTTCCAAGCGCGTGTATGACGGCTTTGACCAGATCCGCGAACACAATGACTTCGATCCGCACAAACTGCGCGGCTTTGATCTCTACGGCAAGACATTGGGTGTCGTGGGTACCGGTCGTATCGGACGGCATTCGGTCAAGATAGGCAAAGGTTTCGGCATGAAAGTAGTGTGTTTCGATACGCGACCCGACGAGCAGTTTGCACAACAGGAAGGCGTCACGTACCTTCCGCTGGACGATCTGCTTGCACAAAGCGATATCGTGACACTTCACGTACCGTATATGCCCGCGACGCATCATCTCATCAA
>CAZDRD010000072.1:0-3351 GCA_964507945.1 uncultured Candidatus Saccharibacteria bacterium | reverse complement strand
CGTGTAGCCTACGAAAAAACAGGGCTACCCGATCCGCTTTTCCTTAAGACTTGTCGTATTACTCATAGACCTCCAGAGTATATACCTGGGGAAAACCAATGTCAAATTTTGGGGATATATGCAGGAAAGATGAAGAAACTGGTCTGATTATGCGGCCTTTTTCCATTCTACGGGCCCTTGAGATTCTTTATCAGGTTCACTGACTGGTACTTCTTCGGCAGGTTTTTTTTGCTCTTCTTGCAATACACGACGTTTTTCTTCGTCACGTTCAGCTTTCCATTCAGAATAAGGCCCGTCAAAATCGGGGAAATGACGACCTCCCTGATCGTACGTGACACCATCCAGTCCATTTCTTCGCCGATACTTCTCGTAGTCCTCTTCCGTAATACGATTTCCCAAGTCTCCCAAAGGAGGGTTTTCGGTTACTGCATCTATTATTTCGGCATTTTCATGGATCTCTTTTTCCTGGGCATCGAGTCCTTCTTGAGAATGCATAACAATTTTATTTACATGTATTATCTTATCTCCTCTCCTCAAGATGCTTGCGTACTTTTTCGATGCTCTGCTGCGCGGCATGCTGACCGCCCAAGCCAAACGAAAGACCGATCGCAAGCGAAGCCGCGATCACGACACCGGTAAAGAGCGTCTGCACGAATACCTGCGCAACGTTGAGCTGGTTGAGCGCCGCGAGGATCGCGAATATCCAGATAGCCCATTTTGCAACGCTACCCAAGAGGTATGGGGAACCGAGCGCCGATGCTTTGGCCGTACCCTGTACCATGGCCTCGACCGCTTCGGCGATGACCGCAGCGACCAAGAGGATCACGACCGCGATAATCACCTGCGGCAGGTAGCTGAGCACCACGTCGCGCAGGAACGTATTGACCTGCGTGAGTCCCAGGATATCGAGTGCGGCAACCAAAAAGACCGCAATGATAAACCATTTCACCAAGCCACCGAGGAGTCTGCCTGCGTCAAAGCTGTATCCAGCACGTGAAAAAAGATCGTCAACGCCGGCATTGCGCAGTACGACGTCGATCTTGAGCGCCTTGACTACTTGCGCGATCGCACGGCCAATACCGATACCGACGATCCAGCCAAGCAGTATGATAATGATCGCAACGATGAGATTAGGGATGAATTGTATGATCCCGTATCCTATATTTTGAAACGACGCAGTGAGCACCGTCGCCCATGTTTGTAATTGCATAGAGAAGTTGGGAAATTCCCAAAAATAAGTAATAAATAAACAAATGACCTCTCCTTACATAGTAGCAAGCGCCGTCATGAAGAAAATGGGGGTCTGTGGATAGCTCAAATACCGATCCGGTCGATGACCTTTTCGTGCGGGTAGTCGATGACGTCCCGGATCAGCTTGTCTTGGACACTGCGACGATAATAGAAATCCTGCGTGGAAAATGCGGCGTAGCGAAGCTCGCGACCAAGTTCCGACTCCATTTGCTTGATGACCGCCGCAAGCGCTTCGTGATTGATCTCTTCGCCCACGATCAGGATATCGATCCGAGACTCCCACATCTGCATGAAAACCCCACTGGTGATAACCAGACGCAGTTTGCCGGTGGGTCGCAGGCGATTGCCCACCTCCTTGCCTGCAAGCATAGCCGTCTCGAGCATGAATTGCCGCAATTGCGTAAAGTGAGGAAATTCAGGATTGAGAACGAAACCTTGCACTTTTTTCTTGATGGTTCTGCCCTGTTTCTTTTTTGGCTGTTCTTTATATACCGCGCGCTTGCGTACCAAACCGGTGCGCGCAAGGAAATTCGCTTCTTTTATCGCGCTTGATTTGGATATCTTGAGACGATGCGCGATGCTTTCTTTTTCAAACAGCTCTTCGGGATTGAAAAAGAACAGGCGCAACAGTTTAAGCCGCGCTGTCCCTCCCATAAGTTTTGCAAGTCCTTCATCCATGTGCGGGTATTATAACCCGTTTTTCCCCGCAACAACAAAAAACACGCCCTGTAACGAGCGTATTTTTTGTGGCCTATTAGCAATGTGGACGCCGAACACTGCGAGGGGCAGAAAACAAATTGCAGGTGAGCTATGCGAAGGGAATAAGTATTGAGCTTTCCCGGAGCAGAGTTATGCTGTGCAATTTGTTGAGAATCTTATTTAAGGGTAACCTTGCCGCCAGCTTCCTCGATGCGTGTTTTAAGCGCTTCGGCTTCTTCCTTGGGCATGTTTTCCTTGAGCACTGACGGTGCGCCGTCTACGAGATCTTTCGCTTCCTTGAGACCCAGGCCCAAGACTTCCTTAACCGCCTTGATCACCTGAATCTTTTGGTCGCCACCTGCCGTCAGTTCGACGGTGAAGTTCGATTTTTCTTCTGCCGCAGGAGCCGCACCGGCACCCGGAGCCGCCACAGCGACCGCCGCAGCCGATACGTCGAATTTCTTTTCAAGTACTTTTACGAGCTCGTGGAGCTCAAGCACGGACATCGTCTCTATCTCCTCGACGAGCTTTTTGAATTTCGCAGGGACTTCGACAGCCTCTTCTGCTTGTGTTTCTTCTTTTTTTTCTTCGTCTGCCATACTATTTTAGATAATATTAATTGATGAATATCTTTGAAGGCATAACTTTTGATGGGTTTCTCGCAATCGCGAAGGCGATGAGAGGAAGCAAAAATTCAGCAGAATTTTATGCGGCCCCGAAAAAGTTGTGCCAAGAAAGATATGTTTACGCTTCTTTTTGCTGCGCGATCTGGTCAAGCGCAACCGCGAGCTTTTGGATCGGTGAATTGATCACATTGACGAACATCGCATAAAGCGTGTGTCGCGACGGGATCGTCGCGATGTCCGTCATTGCCGCCGCATCCATGAAGCGGCCTTCAAAGATACCGCCGAGGATGCTCATCTGCTCCTTGTGCGTCTTTGCGAAGTCATACACTTCGCGCGCGGGAGCGAGCGCATCGTCACCCCAAGCGATCGCCACTTCGCCAGGAAGCTCGGGAGTTGTGCCCTCGAACTTTTTTGCATCGAGCGAACGGCGGATGAGCGTTTTCTTTGCGACATAATACGATACACCCTCGCCTTTGAGCTTTTTACGCAATCCCGATACCTCGGCGACCGTAAGCTTTTTGGCGCCCACAAAGACTACCGATCCCGCAGAGCCGAGCGCATCTTCAATGCGTCCTAGCACTTGGACTTTCTTTTCTTTGGTAATTGCCATAAATGAAAAAGTGCCTAATAACAAGGCACCGAACCACCACGAAACGACCAAACGTGATGCGAGAATTCCTCGGCAGGACTTATGTCTGCTTTCGCAGACGCCTGCTGTCTTCGGTGCTACAGCAGGACTATAGCATATACGTAACTTATTTGGCAATAGCTTGAA
>CAZDRD010000071.1:0-3370 GCA_964507945.1 uncultured Candidatus Saccharibacteria bacterium | reverse complement strand
CTTGTTGGGGAGGGTTTTTGGAGTCATTGGCGCAGGTGACCACCACTTGGGTTATAGGGAGATCGTATTTTTTTGCAAACTCAAAATCCCGTTCATCATGCGCAGGCACGGCCATGATCGCGCCGGTGCCGTATTGCGCCAGCACGTAGTCAGCGATCCAGATGGGGATTTCTTCGTGGGTTGCGGGGTTGATCGCTTTGACGCCTTTAAGCTCGACACCGGTCTTTTCCCTGCCCTCTGTGGTGCGTTCTATTTCTGTTTTACTTCGGGTTGCTTGTTGATACGCTTCTATTTCATCCCAATTCCGTAACGAAGATTTGAGTGTATTAATGAGCGGGTGTTCTGGCGCAAGCACGACATACGTCGCACCAAAGAGCGTATCGGGTCGCGTGGTAAAGACAGTGATCTTTTCGTCTCTGCCTGCAATTGCAAAATCAATCTCTGCGCCCTCGCTCGGGCCGATCCAACTGCGCTGCTGCGTTTTTGCGCGTTCAATGTAGTCGACGGTGTCGAGATCGTCGTAGAGCCGCTGCGCGTACTTGGTGATCGCGAGCATCCACTGCTCTTTTTCGCGCTTCTCGACCACTGTACCGCAGCGCTCGCAGGCGCCGTCCACCACTTCTTCATTGGCAAGGCCGATCTTGTCTTTGGGACACCAGTTAATAAAGGTCTTTGCTTTATACGCAAGACCTTTATTAAATAGCTGAATAAAAATCCACTGCGTCCATCGGTAATAATCAGGGTCGGTTGTGTTGATCTCGCGCGACCAGTCAAATGAAAGGCCGAGCGATTTGAGCTGGCGGCGAAACGTATCCGTGTTTTCTTTTGTCACATCGCGTGGATTCCTGCCAGTCTTGATCGCATAGTTTTCAGTCGGCAATCCAAACGCATCCCACCCCATAGGATACAAGACATTTTCGCCTTGCATGCGCCGCTTGCGTCCGAGCACATCCATAGCGGTGTAGCTCCTGACATGTCCGGTGTGCAATCCGGCACCAGACGGGTATGGGAATTCAACAAGAAAGTATGTTTTCTTTTTCTTCGAAGCATCCTCGGCATGATACATCCCGTCGCGTTCCCAGCGTTCCTGCCACTTTTTTTCTATCGCTTTGTGATCGAAGGTTCCCATAGTTAACGGACGGGCACTGCAATAGCCGGTTGCGGAATATTTTTGTTAAACGGCGGGTACCGATCGGGGTCGATCGTGCGCTCAAAGCAATATCGCCCTGCTGGATGATTCCATACTTCATTTTGATCCATACCGATCGGCTTGGTCATAGAAGTGTCGTTACTCGCTTTCTTAAATGTCGTGCATAGGGCAAACGTTGTGCTTGCGGTTTTCTGGTATTCGTATGCGGTACTTGTTTCCGGATCGACAGGTACGACAAACCCTTGGATAGAGTCATTCAGTTGGGCGATGTCATCGGGAAGCGCGGTTTTGCTCTGCCAATAACTGACCAGTTGCCATTGGATGCTCTGCAGATCGCTGACGCGTTCAGTATCGAACCGCGCATCGCGTGCCGCCATCGGTGAGCCGATGATAAAGAAGCCCGCAATCACAGAAACAAGAACGATAAGTCCCGTCCCAATGCCGATACTTTTTGCGGTTCCCTCTTTTTTCTCCCATCGTCCACGCAGATCAGCGAGATAATACGCAAACACGCTTCCTGCGACCACAAGCACTGTGAGCACTTTGAGGCCAAATCGCGCAGTCACGTCGCCACCCAGGAAATAGTTCACGAGGGTGACCAGGTCTCCAACGATAGAGACGCCCGCAACAAACAGCGTGATGTAAATGAGCCATTTGCGGAAACCGTATTCGCGCTTTTGAGGATGGCGCCGCAAATCCTGATTGATCATGCGGGTGATCAACAAGTACACGGGAAAAATGATAATGAGCGATGCGATGGCAAAGCGGATCGACCCTGAGTACGGATCATACCCGCGCGTAAGTGCATCGGGAAAGAGGACGTTGATGTACTGAAACAGAAGCGTGATAAAACTTCCCACGCTTACGTAAAGCGCGACCATCGTGCCAAGCCACAGAAAGAAGTCCTTAGGAGAGAATGTTGTCTTTTGCATAGTAAAAGATAATTATAATTTTTCATGGTACAACAAAAAAGACGTATACGCTACCGTATACGTGAGTGGCCGCCGTAAGAACGGCGGCCTTTTCGAAACTCCCTTTACTATTTTTACCAAGTGGTGTAAGCAGTTGGCCGCGTCGCTTTGAGAGTGGCGACCAAAAGACGAAGATTCCAAGGAATAAACATAAGGGTGAACATAACACCCATCCTTTTCTTTCGGCGTACGGCGCGTGGCCCCATTGTCATGTTGGCCGCCTTGCCGATTCCACTACATTATACATCATATTGAAAAAATTGCAAGCCCTTTCCATTTTCAATATTACGGTCATGACAGCATTGACATTTTTGCTAAATAAATGTATATTTTTTACGGTTTTTAACCAGAGAGGAGGTCATCCTGATGGATGCCATTGGTGCGACTGGTGGGGTATGTGTGATCATTGTTCTCGGATCCATGCCCATCGTGGACGACGACGGTAACACAACTATCGATTCCGAATATCGGCATGGTATCGAAATTGCGATGCAAGAGGCCCAGAAGTCGATACTGGCACGCTATAAACCGATCATCGTTCTGACTGGCGGATGCACCGTGAAGGGTTTGCCAGCAGAATCCGTTGTTGCTTATGAATATCTCTCAAATCAGTACCGCGGTTTTAAAGAATATTTGGAAAACAGAGGAGGAAAAGTACTCACCGAAGAACATTCGCGGACAACGCCGGAGAATATCACCCTTACCCTCGAGATCCTTAAAAAGGAAGGGATAACCCCAGCCTTTGTGTGGGTCATCGGCCGCAGTTCACAGCTTCCCAAAACGATGGTCATCATTTGGCGACTGTGGGATCTCGGGAAGCCTCGGTTCTTTTACGCCTCCACCCTAGACGGGGCATCGTGGTGGTGGAAAGCGATTGATATTGTCGTTATGCCGCCACTAGGGGTTGTGGACCCTCACTTCAGGTGTGTTGGTCGGATTTTACGACGGCTGCGTAACGGATAAACATCCGCTGGCGCAAACTCAAGGCACCCGCGAGGGTGCCTTTTTTATATCCTAAACTCGATCACATCACCGTCTTGTACGATGTATTCCTTCCCTTCTGTTCGCACCCAACCCTTTTCGCGCGCGGCGGCGTATGAGCCGGCTTCGAGGAGTTTGTCGCAAGCGATCACTTCGGCACGGATAAACTTGTCGCGAAAGTCAGTGTGTATGGCAGTGCCCGCTTCCGGCGCGGTACTGTCTTTTTTGATCGTCCACGCCCGCGTTTCGTCTTCGCCAGTCGTAAAAA
>CAZDRD010000070.1:0-3438 GCA_964507945.1 uncultured Candidatus Saccharibacteria bacterium | reverse complement strand
AAGGGCCGTCAACGTTAAAACCGGCGGAGCTGATGTGTCCGCCGGCTTTGCGCCCTGCCACTATTTTGTTGGTGGCGATGCTTGCCGCAAAAGGTCGGTCGGTACTGCGCAACGTGTACTCGATCAACCGCGGCTACGAAGACATCGTAACCAAGCTCAATTCGTTGGGCGCGAAGATTAGTATTCTTGGTTAAAGAAATTTCATCGGAATCACAGCCGCCGTATAACTTCCCGCGATGGCATACAACAACCATCGGAAGCCTCCGTCTCCCATCCATTGCCAGAAGGAAAAGGCAGCGAGGCAAGCCGCGAAAAATGCGGCACCGTAAAAGCAGTACGGCGGCGGGAAAGTAATCGTGAACCAAAACAAAAAGACGATAATCCAAGTTTGGTCGCTATTTCTTGTCATGGAAGGTACTCCAAAAGTTCACTTAAGAACATAGCATACAATTATAAACAAGTCAATACCTCTTATACTTTATGTTACAATGCCTTTATGCACCTCATCCGCATTATCCCGATCGCGCGGGGCATCGCAAAAGAAGAGCTGAGTTATTTTTCGCGTGAGAACATAACGCCTGGCACGCTCGTGACTGTGCCAGTGCGTCGTCGCGAGGTACCCGGCCTTGTGGTGTCATCGAGTCTCGTGCGCGATGTCAAAGCGGAAGTCCGCACCGCGGCATTTGCATTGCGCAAACTCAAAGCCCAGAAAAACACCGGCATCGTCTCTGAAGCGTTTGTCCGGGCCGCTTCTTTCACTGCCGATGTTCATGCGACTTCGACCGGCGCCGTCTTGTACCAGACGATCCCGCAAGCGATACTCACCACACCGGTCAAAATACATCAGGACAGCGCGAACAAACCAAAGCCATATGGTCATGAAGTGCGTGTCTTGCAAGCGGAGCGGGCCGAGCGTTATGCGGAATATAAAAACAGCGTACGCGAGACGTTCGCGCGGCACGGGTCGGTCTTACTTGTCGCCCCCACCGTACGCGAAGCGGAACTCTTGCATGAAGTCATCGGTCGCGGCATCGAATCGTATACCTATCTTCTCACGAGTGCGCTTACAAAAAAAACGCTGACTGCGACATGGAAAAAAGCACTGAACGAAACACACACCGTACTGATCATCGCGACACCAGGAAGTATTTCGATACCGCGCCATGATCTCGCGACGATCATCATCGAACGCGAGCAATCATCGCTGTACCGACTGATCGGTCGTGCCACCGCCGATGTACGCGTGATGCTCGACGCGCTTGCGCGTGAACTTTCGATCCGCATGATCCGTGCTGACCTTCCCATCAGCGTCGAGAGTGCGTATCGCCTCAAACGTGGCATGTACATTTCCCATCCAAAGACCCCGCCGCGAATCCATTTTGAAAGCACGACCGCACTCATAGACATGCGTACCAAACCGAGCGCGTCTGAAAAAAGCTCGTTTAAAATTTTCAGCGACGAACTTATCGACACGACGCACGACGTACTCGCGCATGGAGGACACGTGTTTCTCTTTGCGGTCCGCAGGGGGCTTGCGGCGACCACCGTGTGTCAGGACTGTGGTACGACCGTCACCTGCCGGGTCTGCGGCGCAAGCGTGAGTTTGCATGGTGCGCACGAGCACAACATGTTTCTCTGTCATTCATGCGGCGCATCGCGTGATGCGCACGAACGCTGTACGAATTGCTCGTCATGGCGCTTGGTTGCACTTGGCGTCGGCATCGAACGAGTCGTTGAAGAGGCGCAAAAAAGATTTCCCACGGCACGCATCCTGCGCATCGACCGTGACAGCACACATACCAAGACGCAGGCACAGAAAACGGCAGCATCATTTTTCAAGACTCCCGCAAGCATCCTCATCGGTACCGAAATGGCGCTCACCTATCTCGACGATCAAGCGGACTTTACGGCCGTCGTCTCGCTCGACACCCTGCTCTCGCTACCCGCATGGAACATCTATGAAAAAATATTTTCACTGCTTACGCGCCTGCGCGAACACACGCACAGTCTCCTCCTGATACAGACGCGTCACACGCAGGCGCGCGTGCTCGATGATGCGCTCACGCTCAATCTCAGCCATTTCTTTGCCGAAGAATTGCACGATCGGCAGCAGTTTTCCTACCCACCGTTTTCCGTCCTCATCAAGGTCACGACGATGGGCATCAAGGCACAGGCAACCAAGACGATGGAGCAGGCCATCGAACTACTGCAACCGTTTGGTTTTGTCGCCTTGCCGCACCTTGCGGTCACACAAAAAGGCGTGCACGCTTTGCATGGATTTCTCCGTGTAAAAGCAGACACGTGGCCCAACCCTGACCTTGTTGCTGTGCTTCGAGCGCTACCACCGTCGCTTTTAGTTGAAGTCAATCCTGAACGGATTTTGTAGCTATAACTAAAAGCAGCGGGTATGAATTTACTCCGGGAAGGCTCAATACTTATTCCCTCGTAAATTCATACTCGTTGTTTTTTGATAATTTAATAACCCGTTGCTTTTTTGATAAAATCAGATACACTCGATGACATGACCGAACAGATTGTCAAGCCGCATGAAATCGTCAAGCGCAACCACCCGACCCTGCGCAAGCGTGCCGACGAAGTACCTGTAGACGAAATCGCAAGCAAAAAAATACAGGGGTGCATCGCCGACATGAAAGCGGCGCTTGCGGGGCAAGAAGACGGCGCCGCGCTCGCCGCACCGCAGATCGCGGTGTCGTTGCGCATCTTCGTTATTGCCGAGCGGTTATTTGGCGACAATCCTGAAAGCGAATACCGCAGTAAAGATCCGCATTTCGTATTCATCAATCCCGTCATTACCAAACTTTCAAAACGAAAACCACTTATGGATGAGGGGTGTCTGTCGGTGCGGGGTGAGTACGGCACGGTTCCCCGCCACTCGCACGCCACGATCAAAGCGTACGATGAACATGGCAAACTGTTCACACGCGGCGCAAGCGGCTTGCTCGCGCAAGTGTTCCAGCACGAGACCGACCACCTCGATGGCATACTCTTTGTAGATAAAGCGAAAGAACTTTGGAAAGATTCACCCAAAAGAAAAAAGCGATCGACCGCTTCATGAAATATTAACGTCCCGTCCGCTAACCTAAAACAATGAAAATTGCACAAATAGCACCGCTGGTTGAGCGCGTACCGCCCAAGACCTATGGCGGCACCGAGCGTGTCGTCCACGCACTCACCGAGGAGCTCGTCAAAATGGGTCACGAGGTAACCTTATTTGCAAGCGGCGACTCGATCACATCTGCCAACCTGGTTTCGGTGTATCCGATCAACTTACGCGAAGCTGCACTCAAAGACATCTACGGTATGAATCCGTGGACTCTGCTCAACATCGGTCTGGCATACGGACGACAGAACGAATTCGATATCATCCACGACCACATGGGACGTATCTCGCTTCCTACCGCAAACGCCGCGCATGCG
>CAZDRD010000069.1:0-3508 GCA_964507945.1 uncultured Candidatus Saccharibacteria bacterium | reverse complement strand
TTATCACCGGTGCGTACATGAACACGGTGAGTTCGTTTTATTTTGCAAAGTTCATTAAAAATCTGGAGGAGATCATCGTCGCGCCCGTACCATACCCGATCGTGATCGCCGGCTTTATCGCTGGAGGTGTCGTGCGCGGTGTCTTGGTGGGCGTCTTGGTGCTTATCGTTGCGCTCTTTTTCACGAGCATCACGGTGCATAGCGTTGGGATCACCGTTCTGTTTCTTCTTTTGACCGCTATTCTGTTCTCGATCGCCGGTCTCATCAACGCCATTTTTGCCAAGGGCTTTGACAGTATCTCGATCTTCCCAACGTTTGTGTTGACACCTCTGACCTATCTGGGCGGTATCTTTTACTCCATTTCCGTTTTGCCGCCATTCTGGCAAAAGGTGTCACTTGCAAACCCGATCCTCTATATGATCAACGGTTTTCGGTATGGATTTTTAGGTATCACCGATGTCAGCATCGCACTTAGTTTCGGCATCTTGCTTGCGTTCATCGCGGCCCTGCTTGGTGTCACCGTCTATCTTTTTGAAAAAGGATATGCCTTGCGCTCATAATGAGTTTTGTTTATTCTGAAGATAACGATATGAACACACTTCCAAAAAATACGATCATCGCTCTTGCACTTGCCGTGCTTCTTGGTGCGTGGATGTGGTGGACGACCGGGGTATTTGCCATTCCGTTTACGGATACCGATGCATCGGATACCGGCGTCGCGACCACGACCGTGCCGACGGATTTGTAGATGCGCACGTACATTGAAATGTTCACCGATACGACCGCGCTACAAGCGGTCGTATCGTAATTGCCGGGTAGTCTAAATTGGCAAGACGGCGGGTTCTGACCCCGACAATGTGGCGTTCGACTCCCACCCCGGCAACCTGATGATGTGGGCATTGCCATGAGCATCTCTTTTCCTGTACAATCCTGTCATGCAAACGATATTCATCACGGGCATTGATAAAGGCATCGGTCGTGCGCTCGTGGAGAAATTTTTACGTGAAGGATTTTTTGTCGTGGGGACCTATCTCGTTGAACCATTGCAAGAAACTCACGAACATTTTGAAGCACTACCACTCGATCTCTCAAAACCGGAAAGTATTGCGGCTTGCGTGCAAACCTTTGCTGCACAAAATAAAAAGATAGATATCTTGATCAACAATGCGGGCGTGATGCTTGATGAAAGCGAAACAAAGGTGGTGATAGAAAAATTACGCAACACGCTCGAAGTGAATCTCATCGGCACGATAGATCTAACCGAACAGCTGCTCCCATATATGGCAAGTGGGGGACATATCGTCAACATCTCTTCGACGGCGGGCTCGCTCGAAGACACTGACCATAACATCAGCCACTTCCCGGGGCATTATCCAGCGTACAAGATCTCGAAAGCCGCACTCAACATGTACACGCGCACGCTTGCAATGCGCCTCAAGTCAGAGAATATCACGGTGTCATCGGTACATCCCGGCTGGGTACAGACTGATATGGGCGGCCACGGGGCGGCTATCCTGCCCAAAGAAGCAGCAGAAGGCATCTTCGCGACCGCGATTGCGCGGCCTGAAACGGGACAATTTTGGTATAAAGATACGCACGTACCATGGTAGGAGGTTGGGCTGACATTGACAGAAACTATTATATAGTATATAGTGCTTGCATATTCAATTCTCACAGGTTCGACTGGTTTTTTACCGCGTCCTTCCTGGAGTGGTAAAAAAACAATATGTATTATAGAAATACTCGGGGCGCATCGCGCCCAAACAGCCGTGAAGGCGGTTACAACGCGCGTCGTTCTTTTTCTTCCCGTCCGCAACGGAGTGGAAGTGGAGGAAGACGAAATAACAGGCGTCAGAAAGACACGGCTATAGATGTTTCGCGTTTTATCAACAAATCTGCGCAGGCAGCTCTTGTGCCGACCTTGGCGTACGTACCGAAACATACCTTCGCCGATTTTGCCGTTGATGAACGCTTGAAAGCCAACATCAGCGCGCGCGGTTTCGTCACGCCGACGCCTATTCAGGACATGGCCATACCGCACGTTCTTGATGGCAATGATATCGTGGGTATCGCCAACACCGGCACCGGAAAGACGGCCGCGTTCTTGATCCCGCTCATCAACAAAATTCTTAAATCACCAAAAGAAAAAGTGCTCATCGTGGCTCCCACACGCGAACTTGCACAGCAGATCAATGAAGAGTTCAGGCATTTTGCTCATCGGCTCGGTATCTGGTCGGTGTGTGTCATCGGCGGTGAGTCGATGTATCGACAGGTGAATGATTTGCGCAAGCCGCACAGTATCGTGATCGGCACGCCAGGGCGTATCAAAGATCTCATCGAGCGCAAAGCGCTTTCGCTTGCGGCGACCGGCACCATCGTACTCGATGAAGCTGACCGCATGCTCGATATGGGATTCATCAATGACATCAGAAAAATCACGTCGCTTTTGCCTGCGACCCATCATACGCTCTTTTTCTCTGCGACGATGTCGCGCGAGATCGAAGGACTCATTTCAGAATTCCTGCGTTCGCCTATCATGGTGTCGCTCGCGCGCAACGACACGTCGAAAAACGTTGATCAGGATATCGTGCGTATCCAATCAGGTGCCTCAAAGATAGACGTGCTGCATGATCTGTTGATACAGCCGGAGTTCAGCAAAGTGCTGGTATTCGGACGCACCAAGCACGGCGTGGAAAAACTTTCAAATGCGCTCGTCAAACGGGGATTCACGTCCGATTCGATCCATGGCGACAAGCGCCTCTCGCAGCGCCAGCGCGCCCTTGAGCATTTCAAGAAAAATCGCGTACAGGTTTTGGTTGCGACCGATGTCGCAGCTCGCGGTATCGACATCAGTGACGTCAGCCACGTCATCAACTTTGACTTACCTTCGACGTACGAAGACTACATCCATCGCATCGGCCGCACGGGTCGTGGCGACAAGAAGGGCAAGGCACTGACGTTTGTCGAATAATCTGCTACAATAGGTACTGTATATTATCAGTCATTCTGAAGTTTTATGCAGTATACATCGAAGTCTTTATGGATAGGCACAGGGCTTGCCCTTGCCGTGGTGACGTTCTCAGTCTTCTTTTCGATATTCACGGTGCATGCCTACGAGCTTAAAGTAAATACGGCACAGGCGGCGACCTCGACGGATGCGACGAGCACCGACGAAGAAAAAATTCTTGGCGACGTGACCGAACAGGAATTTACCACGTTACTCAAAAGCGCAACGATCGTCACGGAACGATCGCTTGCACAGCGGGCGGTATCAGGTTCGATCATCGCGCTGGGTCCCGATGCAAAAGGACAATCCACACTGCTCATCGAAGGCACGAACGGTTCGACCTCGGCGCTCTCGCTTGCGACCAAGACACTCATCGTGCGCGATGACGGTACCGCAGCCGCGATTGCCGACTTGGCACCGGACCAACATATCGTTCTCGCTCCTGCGGATGCATTGCTTTCACCTGCAACCGTGACGAGTAGCCAAGATGGTGTACTTATC
>CAZDRD010000068.1:0-3533 GCA_964507945.1 uncultured Candidatus Saccharibacteria bacterium | reverse complement strand
GCATGCTCGAGCCACTTGGTCGTCGGATGGCTCGAAGATTTGGTGTCGATCTCGACGATATCGCCATTTTTGAGATGCGTGTCTATTGCGACGAGTTTACCGTTCACTTTTGCACCGGACATGTGGTTGCCGATGTCGGAATGTACCGCATAGGCAAAGTCGATCGGACTTGAATTGATGGGGAGGTCTATAACATCTCCACGCGGTGTAAATACAAAGATGCGATGACTGAAAAAATCGCTCTTGAGCTGCTGGAGAAATTCGTGCGATGCGCCCGAATCTTCATCAACATGCGCGAGATCTTCGATCCAGCCGGGGATCTCTTCGCTGCTCGGTTCGTCATGAGTGGAGAGCGGCTGCGTCGAGCGCAACCGCAACAGTGACGGGATGAGTTGGCGTATCCAGAGCATGTTGGTCTTCTGCTGTGCTTTGTCTTTCTTGGCACCTATTGCTTTGTAAATGAGGTGTGAGGCGACGCCAAACTCAGCTTCGCGGTGCATGTCCTCGGTGCGTATCTGTATTTCGATGATGCCCGTATCGCCCGTGAAGACCGTTGTGTGTAGTGAATGATAGCCGTTGGGCTTTTCAAATGCGATGTAGTCTTTGATCTTTCCGGGAAGTGGATGCCACAGCGAATGTACAATTCCCAGCGCCTGGTAACAATCTTCAATCGTGGTGACGATGATGCGGATTGCCAGGATATCGTGGATGCTCTCGATGTCCATATTTTTCCGCTCAAGTTTTCGCCACAGAGAGTAAATGCCTTTGATACGAAATTCTGTTCTGAAGCTGCGTACGTTGTGTTCGGCTAGCTCACGCTTGAGCGTCTTGAGCACTTTTTCAAGATTCTTTTGCTGCGCCTCTTTTCTTTGTTGAAAGATCTGCTTGGTTTTTTCATATTCTTGAGGATAGACGTAGGGAAATGCAAGGTCTTCGAGGTCGCGTTTCAATGTACTGATACCAAGCCGGTCGGCCAAGGGCGCGTAGATCTCGAGCGTTTCAGCGGCGATACGCTGTTGTTTTTCCTTGGGTACAAACGACAAGGTCTGCATGTTGTGCAGACGGTCAAGCAGTTTGATGATAAGCACGCGAATATCTTGGGAGGTTGCGACGAAAAGTCGACGCAATGATTCGGCGTGCCGTTCGCCGCCACGGTATTTGATCGTGCCGAGCTTGGTGACGCCTTGCACGAGAAAGAGAATTTCATCGCCGAACTCGTTTTTGATCGTCTCGGGCGTGACACCGACGTCCTCTATCGAATCATGCAACAGTCCCGCCGCAACGGTCCGTGCGTCCATCCCAAATTCCGCGAGCGAATGTGCCGTCGCATAGAGGTGATTGAAATACGGTTCGCCCGACATGCGGGTATGATTCTTGTGCACCTCAAGCGCGAAATGGTACGCTTTCTCGACGAGTTTTCGGTCCTCGTCGCTGGGTTTTTCAAGCAGATCAAGCAATTCTTGAAGGTCATTGACAGCAGCCATCTACCCATCATAGCCCTTTTTTCAGAAAGGGCAAAAATTATTTCGTACTCGCTTTCTTTGCGAAGCGTCTCGTCTTTTTTTCTTCCGCGAGGATCTCAAGTGCGCGGGGCAGGGTGATGTCGTACACCGAGTCGGTCTTGAGCGAGCGGAAATCGCCGTCGTGTACGATGTAGGGCCCGAAGCGTCCGATGTTTGCCGTAATCTCTTTGCCGGACTCCGGATGCGTGCCGAGGACGCGTGGGAGCGAGAGGTATTTGAGCGCGTCTTCCATGGTGACGGTGTTCATGTCTTTTTCTTTCGGGATGCTTGCGCGTTTCGGCTTCGGATTGCTTTTCGTTTTTTCTCCGATCTGCACATATGGCCCGAAGCGTCCGTCGAGTACGAAGATCGGCTCTCCCGTCTCCGGATGCTGGCCTATCGGTTTGTTGGGTTCGAGCACTTTGCCTTCGATCGTGCGCGCGCCGACGCATTCGGGGAAACGCGAACAGCTCAAAAACTTTCCGCCGCGACTGAGCTTGATCACCATGGACGCGCCACAGATGGGACAGATCATATCTTTCGGCGCATCGCCGAGATTGGTGAGCTTCTCTATTTTTTCTTTCGATTTCACGTCCTTGAGAAAGCCGGTATAAAAATCCCGCAAGGTGGCCTCGTACTGACGTGTACCGGCCGCGATGTCGTCGAGCTCGTTTTCCATCTCGGCGGTAAACGAGTCGCTGATATAATTCGCGAAGTTTTGTTCGAGGAAAGAACTCACCACGTCGCCCGTATCGGTCGGAAAGAGCGTCTTGCCTTCTTTGGTGACGTAGCCGCGGTCACCGATCGTTTTCATGATGGACGCATACGTCGAAGGGCGTCCGATGCCGCGTTTTTCAAGTTCTTTGATGAGACCCGCTTCGGTATAACGGTTTGGCGGCTGGGTTTGTTTTTCTTCCATATGCATTTCTTTGAGCGTCATGGTCTCTCCCACGTCGACCTTAGGAAGCTCGACGTCTTCGCCACGGGCGGCCGGATCCGCTTTGAGCCAGCCGTCAAAGATCACGCGCGAGCCATTCACCGCAAAGTCGGGGATCTCGCCGTGGTGCACTTCGGTCGTGAGTTTGGTCTTGAGCACTTTCGCGTCGGCCATCTGCGAAGCGACCGCACGCGTCCAGATAAGCTTGTACAATTTTTTCTGGTCATCGGTCGTGCCGGCATTTTCTTTCTCGACATGCGAAGGCCGGATCGCTTCATGCGCTTCCTGTGCGTTTTTTGATTTTGTTTTAAATTGCTTCGTATCATTGTATTCCTTGCCGAATTTTTTCGTCACGATGGCTGTGATACTTCCGAGCGCTTGTGCGGACAGTGTCGTGCTGTCGGTACGCATGTAGGTGATATGACCTGCTTCGTAGAGGCGTTGTGCAGTCATCATGGTGCGTGCCGGCGAAAATCCTAGCCGCGTCGAAGCCGCCTGCTGCAGGGTCGAGGTGGTAAACGGCGGTCGCGCCGAGCGTTTTTGTTCCTGTTCTTTGACGTCTTTGACGATCCATGGACCTTGCTGCCCAAGCTCCATGATGCGGTCGGCCTCTTCTTTTTTGCGCGGCTCTTCGATGCAGGTCAACATCAACGGGTCATGGTGTGCAGTGAGCACGTCGGCGGTGATGACGAAATAATCTTCAGGCACAAACGCGCGTATTTCGCGTTCGCGTTCCATGAGGATGCGCAACGCGGGCGACTGGACACGTCCCGCGGAAAGGCCATAGCGCACTTTTTTCCAAATGAGTCCCGAGAGATCGTAGCCAACGAGGCGGTCGAGTACGCGCCGCGCTTCCTGTGCGCGACGCAGGTCGGTGTCGATCGTTCGCGGATGTGCCATCGCTTCCTGCACGGCCTCTTTGGTGATCTCGTGAAATGCGACGCGTTTCGTTTTGGCTGTATCGAGTTTAAGCGCCTGAGCGACGTGCCATGCGATGGCTTCACCTTCGCGGTCGGGGTCGGTCGCGAGTATCACTTCGCCGGCTTTTTTCGCGAGAGGTGTAAGTTCGCCAAGCACCTTTTCCTTGCCTTTGG
>CAZDRD010000067.1:0-3577 GCA_964507945.1 uncultured Candidatus Saccharibacteria bacterium | reverse complement strand
AGATGGCGCTCAAGGTCATCATGCCGCGCGAGTCGAAAACCAAATTCACTGATCTTGCGCTGCTTTCACTCATTTACCCCTACCATGTCGTGGAAAAGAGCACCGAAGACGAGATCTTGCGCAACCTTGAGTACCATCTGAAACGCGATCGCGGCATCATACGCTACGTGCACGATCGTTATTACAATAACAACAACGATGGCTACAGCCAGGAAGCCGAATGGACGATGGGCTTTCCGTGGCTGTCGATCATCTACAACGACCGTGGAGAAAAAGAAAAGGCACAGGAATATCTTACGCTTGCGCGGCAGGCGCGCGACCCCGAAGGCAAATTGCCCGAACTCTACTATTCACATACCGACAAGCCCAATGAAAACAATCCGCTCGGTTGGGCTGAGAGTCTGTACGTCATCGCGCTTGCACGAATGTCGGCATGATATAATTTTCCTATGAGCAAAAAATGGAGAATAGCCGCGATCGTGGGAGTACTGCTGATAGCCGTGAGCATACTTGTTTTCATATATCTGCCCGGCCGCAGCCAGCAATATGAGCGTGACACAGCGACGACTACGGGGGCGACGACAAACGAACAAATGAAAGAAGCCGCGTGGCAAACGTACACCGATCCCGACTATCACTTTTCCATAGATTACCCGGCCGACTGGAAGATCGCGCGTGACGATTTTGCCGGTTCGCCGCGCATCACGTTGTATGACCCCAAACAAACTGGTGGTGTCACGCCGCCGTTTACGCATCATAGCGATGCCGTGCACGTTTCCATTTTTCCGCGCGGTCTTCCTACCGAAGGAATATCGGGCGAAACGGCACCGACCTCGATCAAGGCCGCAGAGACCCTCAATCAAGGCACGGATTTTGTCCTCAAAGACAAAACGCCGTGGGCGACCATGCTCACGTTTCAAAACATGCCTGCGTCATGGGCCGGAGGTTTCGTGTGGGCGGCCGCCATCGTCAAAGGTCTCGACACGACCTGCCTGCGCGGCGAGCAATTCGTCCCGTATGAGCAGTGTGATGTACTCACTGGAGACGTCTATATACGTGAAGGCATCGTTGACCCAGCCGTCAGGGCTACGGAAGTCCATATGCTTGAGTCATTTCGGTTTACGAAATGAAATAAAAGTATAAAAAAGCAATACTAGACTTTTTTTAAAAAACTGGTATAACAGATGAGGCTCTCTTGGCCTAGGAGGTAAAAGAGATGAGATCATTGATATGGGTACTACTTGCCATCTGTGCTCTTACGAGCACAGCGCAAGCGGCAGGGGTACATCACACTCTCTTTCAGGAGGACTGGGGTAGGACTCCAGCCCAACTTAAGGAAGAGTCGTTGACGTGCCTTTACGGTCCAGCGGAACAGTGCAGAGCCGATCGGCATATCGCCGCCTCGCCCAAGGAACGGATCGAGCGTTACGCTCGAGAAGGTTTCGGAATGGAAGTCGACGAGTTCCTGCTTGCGCTTGATGGCGCAACGATCAGGGACTGCGTTGGAACCATCCGGACCATGTTCGTGGACGACGAGGGCAACTTCGTCTTTCGGACACGTCCCTGTAAGGTCGGCCCCAATGGCGAACCGGAACAGATCGCCGTTCTCCCGGATGGAAACAATCTCGCGCTTCCTTGCGCAAACCCAAACGAGAAGGAGGTGAAAGCAGAAGTTCCGCCGTCACCGGCTCCAGAACCAGGAGCACCTGAACAAGAAGAGGGTTGCATCTGGAAAGAAAAGATTGTTACCTATTCTGACAGTAACATATCGACCGCTTACGTTGGTGTTGGTGGATCGAGTGTAGCGAGTGGCTTTGGCGTGCCAATGGGCACATCAAAAACCATCATTCAGCAAGGGTGTGAAAGATGAACAAGTTAATGACTTCGGTATGCTTGCTGCTTTTGCTCATTACAGGAGCGGCATGCACCAGCATGGAAGAGTTCCACAGAACATCCCGCGATGAAGACGGCCTACCTCTTGTCATGGATGTCTATGACAAAAAAGGACAAAGGATTGCACAAGATGCGGAACTTGGAACAAAGGTCACCGACGTTACTTCTTCCTCATGGTTGACCCCGGGAGAACACTCGCTCGTTGTTGAATCAACGACAAGTGTACGGATGGACGACCGGCGGAAGGTCTATCAGAAAACAGTAATCGCTGGCATCAATGCTGCCGGTCCTAGCGGCTTGCAACACGCCGAGGCCCCTATTGTTGCGGCGGAGATTGGCGCTGCCCAGTACTTCACTGGACGTGACCAAAATGTCCCTGGCGGAGACCGTGTCAGCATCTCCGCTTCTCAGCAGCAGCAAGCAGAAGGTGGAGAGGGCGGTTCGTCATTTTCGACCTCCGCTGCGTCTCAGCAGCAAGGCCAAGCCCAGGAGGCTCAAGGGGGTCAAGGTGGTCGTGGTGGCAACGGCGGTAATGTGACGCTACCACCGCACTCCAAAGGAGGCGGTGGTCATCACCCGCAGCCCTGCAAAGAGACGCATGGCAAGGGAGGCTGCTAGTTCAGGGTCTATCCACAAATCATGGCCAGTGGGGGAAACCTCGCTGGCCACCTTTAAAAAGGGAGATGAGTGATGCAAAAATGGATCATCCTGATCGTTACTGCGATCATGGTTGCTTGCGGAGGCAGAGATGCTTCTGCAGCAATCTTTCATCAGGGAAATATTGAGGTAGTCGTACGAACCGAATCAGGTGACACTATTGCTGAAATTGCACAAGACGCAGCACGCGTCTACGAGCTTACCGACAACGTCGGGCGCTGCACAAGCGCCCTGATACAGGAGGTGCATGGAGTTTCTGTATATACGTATCGTCAAAATCCCAAGCGGTACGATCGGAATTTCCATCCAGAACAGGTGTACGTGTTACCTGGCGCGTGTGTCACTAACTTAGAAAAAGGAGCAGCAAAAAAAACTGTAGAAATACCGAGTAATGACCACAATGTCCAGCCTGTTGTTTCTGAACCTGCACACATCGCCATTACAACTGATCCAACTACACCACTGTCTACCCCAACGTCAGAACTATTAGTGCCAACATCTGTATCAGTACCGACTCAGGAGATACCAGAACCAGATTCCCAGAAAGCACCCACGTCTATCACTGAAACAGCACCTACTGTTCAACCTATATACCCTCTATACACGGCATATATGCCGCCACCAACTAACGCGGATGTTGATGATCAAGCCTTTAGGAACGGTATTGGGAATAAAGAGCGTTGTATCAGAAACGGTATGAATGAAGTCGTCTACTATCAACAGGCGATGCAGGACTTCCCAGATCCAATCATTGCACAAGCTGTCTACGCCAATACACAACGCACACTACTTTCTCTGTTTGATCGAGGTTGCTCAAAGGGGCAGATGATACCAAACGCACGTCAGGATGCTTGAAATGAAAGGAGCGCAACAGTTCACCTTGTTCTTTGTCTTTGTTCTATCAATCAAACCACCGCCCATCTCTGGAGGAGATCGGGCGGTTTGACGTATATGGGATGCAGATCGGGCGCTAGTATGGTACTATCTTTTTATAGTTATATTTTTTTCCTATGAAAAACAAAACAAT